>JAFAYS010000087.1 GCA_019240175.1 Chloroflexota bacterium
ATCTGCTGGACGATCACAAAGCGCGGCTGCGGCAGTCCAGCCTCGGTCAGGCGCTGGCGGGTCTGGCCCTTGTTGCGGCAGGCGCGGATCATCGCCGGCGGATTCGTCGGCAGGCTACGCTCGGCGGCCAGCACGGCCACAGTCTCGACATAGAACTCGCTGGTCGTGGTAATGCCGACCACCGTGCCGGGCTGCTCGCTCAGCAGCGCATCGATCGCCGCTCTGAGCACCGGCAGATCGTTGGTCTCGCAGGTCACGATCGTCGCGCCGGTCGCGTCAGCGCCCGCGTACAGCGACGGCTTGCGCGTAAACAGTACCGGCTGCCAGCCCAGCTCGTGGGTTTTGCGCAGCGCGTGAACGCCGGAGCCGCTGGTATTCGCCTCGATAAAAAAAAGATAGTTGCTCATTCCTCAGCCTTGTATCGTTTGGCCCAGGACCGACATCGTTTCTGGGCAAAGAGTCTTGATCGTCATTCGCACTTTGGCGGCAGCTTCTACGCCGCGCTGGATGAACCAAGGCGGCTCAGCGCGGCGCTGACTTGCTGCTCACGGCTAGACCACTCGCGCATGATCTGATCGCGCTCCCCCTGCTGCTCGGCCAGCATCGCTCGGACCTGCGCGGGTTGCGTGGAGCCGGCGGAGTGCTTACCGGTCAGATTGGCCGTCACATCGAATAGCTCGCGCAGCTGCTCCTGGCTCAGATCCAGCCCATAGCCGCGCTTCTCGGCGATCTCGCGCAGCGCATCCAGGCGCACCTCGGATGGTCGCGTTTGCGCGGCGATGGCGGCACGAATAAACTCGCCCGCGATAATCTGCGCCGTGCGATACGGAATGCCCGATCGGAGCGTCAGCGCGTTAGCCAGCGCAAAGCCGCCGTAGTAGTCGCGCTCACAGGCCTCACGCATACGATCCGCGCGAAAGCTGATCTGCTCGATCACCAGCGTGAGCAGCGTGGCAATCCGATCGATATGGCCGAAAAGCGTCGCCAGGTAGCGCCCGGCCTCTTTGGAAACCTCGACCAGATTGGTGTAGGGCGTGTTGCGCTGGCCCAGCATAAAATCGAGATGCAGCGAGGCGAGATGCGAGGTTTCGCCGCGAATACGCTCAAGGATCGTGAAGTTCTTCTTCTGCGGCATCGCCGACGAGATGCCGGCCAGCGCGTCCGGCAGATCGATAAAGCCGTACTCGCTACTGCCCCACATGCTGAGATCCGTGCAGAAGCGGCTGATCGCCGTGCCCAGCAGCGCGAACTCGAAGCTGATCTTGAGCGTCCAGTCGCGATCGCTGACGCTTGCCAGCGCCGAGCGAACCGGCGCGTCGAAGCCCAGATCGCGCGCCATCTGCGCCCGATCCCAGGGCAGCTCCAAACCTGCCATCGCGCCCGCGCCCAGCGGCGACTGGTTGAGATCGGCGTAGGCGGCCAGCAACCGGCGCATGGTGCTGACGACGGCCTCGTTGACCGAGACCAGATAAAAGCCCGGCGTGATCACCTGGGCCGCCTGATAGTGCGTGTAGCCCGGCATCGGCAGATCGGCGGTGCGCTCGGCCACGGCCACGATCGCGACGCTCAAGCGCTCCAACAATCCCACCGACTGCAAGACCCGTGAGCGGGCAAACATCCGCTGCGCGCAGGCCTGAAAATCGTTGCGGCTCTTGTCGACGTGCCAGGTCGGCACCTCCGCCGTCAGCTGCTCGGCCACCATGCGCTCGATCGCGAACGAGATATCGGAAAAATTGCGCGTCGGATCGGCCTGTAGCGTTGTCGCCGAGATCTTGTCCAGCGCCGCGCCGATCGTGGCGGCCTCGTCGGGTGCCATCACGCCGAGCGCGACCGAGGCATTGAGGCTAGCTTTTTCGATCGCCAGATAAAACGGCAGCAGATGCGCAAGCTCGTAGTCAAACTGCGGCCTGAGAATCTCACGGTCGAGCACCGCGCTGGGCGCTTCCGTTATTCGGCCACTAAAAGCTGCATGATCATTGGTAGACATAGCAGAGCGATTCCTTAGGTGTGCTAGGCGCGCTCGTCGGCATCCGGCACCGACGGATCGCGCATGGGGCGACGTTTGGTCTGGCGCAGATTTTGTAGGCTGGACGCTTTGAGCGCGACCTTTTGGCTGGATCGATGCTGGCGTTCGGCTTCGGCCAGCATGGCGCTGAGCGCCGCCAGGCTCAGATCCGGCTGCGCCACAACCGCGCGCAGCACGGCCTCAAGCTGTTGCAGCAGCCGCGCGATCGTGGGCGGATCGAAGAGATCCGTATTATATTCCGCAGACAGCGACAGCCCTGCCGGTGTTTGCGTCGCGCGAATATTCAGATCCAGCTGTGACGTGCCGATGTCGACCGGCAGCGGCTGTAGCGTCAGATCGGGCAATTTCAGCTCGGGCAGCGGCGCATTTTGCAGCACCAGCTTGATCTGGAAGACCGGCGCGTGCTTGAAGCTACGCTCTTGCTTGAGCGCCGCGACCAGCTTATCGAAAGGAATATCCTGATGCGCGTAGGCTTCCAGCGCGGTGTCGCGCACGCGCATGAGCAGCGCGCGGAACGACGGATTGCCGGCTAAACTTGTCCGCAGCACCAGCTGGTTGACGAAAAAGCCGATCAGCGGCTCGACCTCGGCCCGGTTGCGATTGGCCACATCTGAGCCGACCACCAGATCCTCAAGGCCGGTTTCGTGATGCAGCAGCACATTCAGCGCGGCCAGCAGCACCATAAACAGCGTCGCGCCCTCGGCACGGCTCAGTGCCAGCAGCTGATCGAGCAGATCCACCGGCAGCACATGCGCCAGCTGCGCGCCCCGCGACGACTGAACCTCGGGCCGCGGACGATCGCTGCGTAGCTCTAGCACGGGAGGAGCGCCCGCCAGCTGTCGCGTCCAGTATTCGGTTAGCTGAGCCAGCGCGCCCTGCTCCAGCCAGCGCCGCTGCCAGTAAGCGTAATCGGCGTACTGCCAGCGCAGATCCGGCAACGACGGCGGCAGATCCGCGCTCAGGCTGGTGTAGTTGTCGATCATCTCGCGCACCAGCACGCCCATCGACCAGCCGTCGGCGGCGATGTGATGCAGCGTCAGCAGCAGAATATGTTCGTTAGCATTCAAGCGCAGCAGCGCCGGACGCAGCGGCGGGTCGTGGGCCAGATCAAAGGGCTGCCGCGCCGCCTCGACGATCCACTGCTGCGCGGCTAGCTCCGGCTCCGGCTGCGCGCTGAGATCGATCAGCGGCAGTGTTACCCACAGCGACGGCGCGATCACTTGCACCGGATCTTGCCCACGCTGCACATAGGTTGTGCGCAACACCGCGTGGCGCGCGACCACCAGATTCAAGCTGCGCTCAAGCGCCGCAGGATCGATCGTGCCCTGCAAGCGCATCGCGACCGGGATGTTGTAGGCCGGGCTTTCGGGCTGCATCTGCGCCAGCATCCAGAGCCGCTCCTGCGCGTACGAAAGCCGCAGCGGCTCGTCGGGCGGCACGCGCTCGAAGGGCAGAATCGGCCCGACGCTGGACTGCCGCGCCAGCCGGATCTGCTCGGCCAGCTCGGCGACCGTCGGCGCTTCAAACAGCGCGCGCAGCGGCAGCGCCACGCCGAAGGTCTCGTAGATCCGCGAGGCGATCTGCGTGGCCAGCAGCGAGTGGCCGCCCAGCTCAAAGAAATGATCGTGCGCGCCGACGCGCTCAAGCCGCAGCACATCGGCCCACATCTCGGCCAGCAGCGTTTCCACATCCGAGCGCGGCGCGGTGTAGCTTTCCGCTACAGGCCGCGATCGCTTCCGTGATCGCAGGCGGTCCAGCACCAGCTCGGCGCGATCCAGCTCATGCGCGATCCGCTGTAGCTGCGTCGCCTGGAAGCGCGCGCCCGTGCTGGGCGTGATTGGGGCGATCTCGTCGGCGGGCGCAGTCTCAAGCGCGGCGCTGCTTGGGCGATAGACAATCTGCGCGGCAAGCTCAGCCGGCAGCCGCACCGACTCGCCGCCTGGATCTGTGTGGCGGTAGTTCTGCCCGATCTCGGCCAGAAAATCGGCGGCGGGCCGGTTCTTCGCCGTTGGCACGAAACACAGCTCAACCTGCGTCAGGCCACGTTCCAGCGCCAGCTCGCCCAGCGCCGCAACCATACGATGCTCGACGCCGCGACCCATCGCCCGGCAGCTCAGCAGCAGCGTATCCACCACCAGCGCCGCATCGCGCACCGTGAACATGATCGCGCCGACCAGCCCATAGTCGCCGAAGCGATCGCGGACCTGCACCACCAGCCACTCCGCGCCGTCACGCAGCGACTGCTGCACGTCACCCGGCGAGCGGCGAATGGTGGTCAGATTGAACTGGTTGGTGCGCTGCGTCAGCTGGGCCGCGCGATCCAGCTGCTGGTCTTGCAGCGGCATGATCGCGATCTGAAGCTCCAGCCGCGCCAGAAAATCCTCAAGCGTGGCCGCCGACTGGCGCAGATCTTCGCGCCGGCTCTGGGCTTGATACAGCGCCGTGCGGCTGGCGTCCTCCTGCGTGCGCGATCCTTGATCGAAGGCCCAGAAGTGGTGCAGCACCTGCGGGATGCGCGCCGCGTCGGGCGGCAATTGCAGCACCAGCGCCTGCGGACAGTTGGCCGCGACCTCGGCGCACTCTAGCGGGTTGTCGTCGACGAAGATGAAGCTATCCAGCCCCAGATTCAGCTGCTGCGCCAGCGCGCGCAGGTTCTCGGATTTGGGCCGCCAGTTGATCTGCCAGCCGACCAGATGCTCGCGCTTGAGCGGCATGTCGTCGCGGAGATCGAACACCTCAAGCGCGTCGGCCTCGTTATTTTTGCTGCACAGGCAGACCAGCCAGCCCGCTTGCTGCCGCTCGACAATAAACTCTTGCAGCGCGCGACGCGGCGGATCGATCACCACGCCCAGCGGACCGTCCTCGCCGCACACGCCGCGCCACAGCGTATTGTCGCAGTCCAGCGCGATCACCTTGGCCGGTGGCCGCTGGAGCGCCGCAAACCGTCGCGCGATCAGCGTGCCCAGCGCCGCGAACATGGTCTCGGTGTAAGGCACATGGCCCAGCGCATCGGCGTGCGGATCATCGTAGTCCGCGACGGGATACAGCGCCAGCAGCTCCGCCGAGCGCAGCACGCTTACGCCGCTCACGTCGGCTAGCTGCGTCACCAATCGCTGCTCGTATGCCATGACATCGGCGTATAGCGCGGCATCGCCGGTGATCCTGGCCGAGGGCGGACAGAGCAGCAGTAGCAGCGGCACCTGCCAGCGACTGGCAGCCTCCCGCACCGCCGCGATCAGATCCTTGATGTTGCGCTCAAGCACTGCCGGAATCGTCGCGGGCTGGGCGGGATCGAGCCAATCCTCGCAGCGGATCAGCGCCACGTTCAGCCCACGCCGATTCGTGGCGAGCTGGCTGGCCGGATCGAGCAGCTGCTGAAAAACCTGATTGTAGGGCGCGAACTCGACGCGCGCCGGTAGATCCAGTTCGTGCAGCCAGAACGCCAGCGACTCCGCGATCGGCTCGGCGGTAAACGTTGCGACGATTGTCAGCGTGGCGGCTTGCAGCAGCGGCAGCGAGCTAACCGGCTGATTGGGCTTTGAGCTGATGTCGCGCAGCATCGTGCGCAGCTGATCCAGCAGATGACCGGCGGTCGTCTCGTCGAAGCGCTCGCGGTCGTAGATCAGCCGCAGCTGGAGCGTCGGTCCCGGCAGCACCAGGAACGTCAGCGGGTAGTTGGTGCGACCGCCGACAAAGCGCAGATCGATCACGTCGAGGCCGCTTTCGCCGCGCAGCTGGCTGCCGCTAGGATAGTTTTCGAAGACCAGCAAACTGTCGAAGAGCGGCTGCCCGCGCGGAATCTCACTCCAACCCTGGATCGCCACCAGCGACGTGTGCTCGTACTCGCGCAACTCTGCCTGCTGTGATTGCAACTGCCGCAGCCAGTCCTCAAGCGCGGCGTTCGGGTCGATCTGGACCCGCAGCGGCAGCGTGTTGGCAAACAGCCCAACCATCGACTCGACGCCGCTGAGATCGGCTGGGCGTCCCGCGACCGTGGTGCCGAAGAGCACGTCATCGGTCGCGCCGTAGCGGCTGAGCAGCAGCGCCCACGCGCCCTGCACGATTGTATTCAGCGTTAGCCGCCCGGCGCGCGCCAGCGCCTGTAGCGACGCGGTCGTCTCCTCTGAGCAGGCGATCTCTAGCTCGGCGTAGGCATCCTCGTGCTGGGTCGTGTTCTCGGGCGCACCGCGATCGCCAAGGATGCGGCTGGGAACATCGAAGCCGCCGAGCGCCGCGCGCCAGAAGTTTTCGGCATCGCTGGTCTCGTGCGCGTGCAACCAGGCGATGTAGTCGCGGAACGGGCGGCTGGCTGGCAGTGGCGACGGATCGCGATCCCGGCGGC
>JAFAYS010000092.1 GCA_019240175.1 Chloroflexota bacterium
TCAGCGAGATATCGAAGATCTGCTGCGCGGGCGGGACCTCACAGGCGCTGATCGGCTGGTCGGCGGGGCACTGCACTTCCGGCGCGGGACTCCATTCGACGAGCATCACAGCCAGGGCGCTATTTTTGTGAAACCCAGCGCCTGTGCCGGTTGGGCCGTCTGCCAGATACGCTTGGTCTTCGGTCCAGCCCTGCTCGATCAATGTTGCGCGGATCTTGTCGGCGACTTCCACGAAGCTGCCGAAATCCTGACCAGTGCCTCTGGCTGTCAACTGGCAGGCCGTGCCGCTCTTGCCTGAGATCGGATCGCTAAACGGCGTGTTAGCCTGCGCCAAGGGAGTTGCTAGCTGCTCCGCCAGGGCTACGCGTAGCGTCTCACAGTCGGTGGTGGCGATTGGGCGCAGGCCGTCGCTTGTTGTGCTCTCCACTGTTGGGGCGGTCTGCGTCGCCTGAGCTGCCGGCGAAACGTTTGCAACCGGCGTTTCGCTGACGGCGGGCGCGCTGGACGCGCAGGCAGACAATGTGAGCAGCGTGAGCACAATATGAATAATGATTAAGCCTTGCCGGCGGATGATTCGGGACATGCTAAACTCCTGTCTGGCTTGATCGATGCAACGATTGCGCGGCATTATGCCCGATTTTACTGAGCGACGCATGGTGAGGAAGCAGGGTGTAGTCTGCAACTAAAGGCTGATCGCTTCATCATCGGCTCCACTGCCGATCGATCTACGTAGCAATCCGATTTCGTGTTTCGGTCGAGATCCGCGAATACGCGCTACCGATACGGCGCAAGATGTGGTAAGCTGATGCAATCCTCCAACGATTCAGAGCAGCAGTGACGAAAGGGACCATCGATGCTGCAAGAGTACAGCGGCCAGCTTGTGCGTCTGCGTCCACTTGAAGACGACGATCTCGATGCGGTAATGCGTTTGTATCGCTTCACGCCCAACTATTGGTCGGCGATCGGCTATGGCCGCGATCCAGTCAGCAAGCTCCATTTGCAGAGCGATTTTCAGGAGGCGCAGCGTACCGAGGGCCGCCAGTTGTACGCAGTCGTTCGACGCGCCGACAACGCGCTGATCGGCGTGGCGGATGTGCAGCTCGAAGCGACGATGTCCGATACCGCGACGATCGCGCTGCTGCTGATCGGCGGTCCTTACCAGCAGCATGGTCTGGGAAGCGAGGCCGCCGATCTGCTTGAGCAGTCGCTCTTCTCCGATCCGGAGATCGAGTTCATCACGGCGGGCGTGGCCGAGACCAGCCAGCTCGGCCAGCGCTTTTGGCTGCGACGCGGCTACCAGTTCTCCGGCTCCACCACCCACGATCCACACACCAGCCGTACAACGGTCTGGCTGGCGAAAAAGCGGCCTGAAGCCGTGCCAGTGGCGGCGCAGAACAGCCAGGACCAGCCAACCCACCAGTGAATGATGCTAGTTAGCATTGCTTAGCCCTTTCGTTTGGTTCTCGATTCTTGGTTCTTGTTCCGTGCTCGGCTTTGTTCTTTTGTTCGCTTGTTCCCTTGTTCTTTCGTTAGGTTCTAAGTTCTAGGTTCTAGGTTCTTCTGTTCTATGCATGAATTCGATCGCCTGGTAGCGCAGGTTACAGCCGCAGTCGCTGCCGATCAGCAGCCGCTAGTCGAGATGTTCATCGCCGCCAATACGGTCTCGCCGCTGATCAACGACGAGCGGGCGATCATCTTCTATACCGGCGCGGCTGAGTCGGTTGTGCTGCGCGGCGATATGCTGGGCGAACAATCGCGGCCACTCACACGGCTGGGCCAGACCACGCTCTGGTTTTATGAAGATCGCTATGAGCCCGACGCACGGCTGGACTATCATCTGCTGGTTGACGGCGAGGACGTTGGCGATCCGCGCAACCCGTGCCAGGTGCCGAGCGGCTATGGTCCACGCGCCGAGGTGCGCATGCGGCAGTACGGCGATCCAGGCGAGTGGCTGCCGCGTTCCGGCGCTGCCAGCGGCACGATCGAATCCTTTGCCGACTTCAGCAGCACGTGCTATCCCTCGACGCGAACGGTCTGGATCTACACACCCGCCGGTTACGATCCGAGCCGGCGCTATCCCAGTGTTTATTTTCACGACGGCGGCGATTATCTCAATTTCGCCAGCGCGCAGACGATTTTCGATAATCTGATCGCGGCGGGCGACATTCCGCCGTGTATCGCGGTCTTCATCGATCCGTCGCATGAGCATGGCCGCCGCGCCGACTACGATCTCAATCGCGACTACTGCCGCTTTGTAGCCGAGGAGCTGGTGCCGTGGGTAGATTCTCGCTATGCCACGCAGCGCTCGGCGTCACAGCGCGCGATCATCGGCGCGTCGTTTGGCGGGCTGATCTCGCTGTTTGCGGCGCAGCTGTATCCCGCGATCTTCGGCCTGGTAGCATCGCAGTCCGGCTTTGTGGGTCGGCGCGACGCGGCGGTGATGCAGCTGTACACGCAGCCCGCACCGCTGGCAGTCCATCTGATCGTGGGCACCTACGAGACCGAGATTGGCCCGGATCGCTACAAGCCGCTCGAATCTGATTTCCTTCAGGCCAATCGCCAGCTGCGCGATATCCTCGCCGCGCAGGGCTACCGGCACGCCTACGCCGAGTACCACGAAGGTCACTCCTGGGGCCTGTGGCGGGCGCGGCTCGGTGATGCGCTACTGTTTTTGCTCAATCCCTGATCTTCGAGTTTCCTCTTCATCGATCCATATTGGCATACATGTTGCTATATAGGTGCTAGCATCCTTTAGGTCTCGTACCTAACTGAATTACAGTAGCGAAGATGATGCTGTAAATAGCTGCTGACGAGGAGGGTCTCAGGCATGAAAAACGTAGTAGGTCTTTTCGAAAACATGCGGGACGCCGAAGCCGTTGTGCGCGATCTGCGCGACGCAGGGATTAATGACGCTGACATCAGCTTTGCTAGCCGTAATCCCGATGCGGCCACGATGGAAGCCAACTCATATACAGCCGACGGCCATAGTGAGGCTGCGGAAGGTGCGGGCTTCGGCGCAACGGGCGGCACGATCGTCGGTGGTCTGACCGGCCTGCTGGTTGGTCTCGGCGCGATCGCGATCCCCGGCGTTGGCCCGGCGGTTGCTGCTGGCTCGCTGGCGGCGGCGCTCGGCTCGACGGCGCTGGGCGCGGGCATTGGCGCGGCGACCGGCGGTCTGCTCGGCGCGCTGGTCGGCGCGGGCATTCCCGAGGAAGACGCACATATCTACTCCGAGGGCATTCGTCGCGGCGGCGCGCTGGTGATGGCGCAGGTTGACGATAGCCGCGTCGACACGGCGCTCGATATTATGGAGCGACATAACGTCGTCGATATCGACGAACGTGGCGGCACCTATCGCGAGAGCGGCTGGTCGCGCTTCGATGAGAACGCCGGCCCATATGCCGATCGCACGGTTGGCGACGACGAGTACGATCGCAGCAGCAAGGTCGGCACGGCTGGCGGCGCGGTCGCGGGCGCAGCGACTGGCGCGGCGCTTGGCTCGGCTGGCGGCCCAATCGGCACAGTCGTCGGCGGTGTGGCGGGCGCGGTTACCGGCGGCGCGGTTGGCGCGGCGGGCGACGCAGCGGGTGTTGCGGCTTCCGAGAGCGACACGACATACGACCGCACGAGCACCGTCGGCAACAACCCTGAGTTCGACACTGGTCTCAACACGTACGGCACGACCGGCACAGTCGGCGGCACGCTCGATCCGACCTATAGCCGCTCGATGGATACCACGGGCAGCTACGACACGACCAGCCCGGTCGACAGCACTGCCGATAGCAGCTACAGCAGCACCGGCGACGTCGATCGTGTGCCTGATTCGAGCGACTACGATCGCAGCAGCAAGGTCGGCACTGCCGGCGGTGCGCTAGCCGGCGCGGCCACTGGCGCGGCGATGGGCTCAGTTGGCGGTCCGGTCGGCACAGTAGTTGGCGGCGTGGCGGGCGCAGTCACCGGCGGCGCGGTCGGCGCGGCGGGCGATGCGGTTGGCGCAGAGGCGACCGACAACGATGCTGGGCGCTCGACCAGCTACGACTCGACCTACAGCGGCACGACCGAGAGCACGCTGGGCGATGCCACCACGCGCTATCGCTCACGCTCGTATGAGGTCGGCGGCTCCACTGCCGGCACGCCGTCGAGCGAAGGCACGATCGAGAACATGGCATCGCGGATCGAAAACGCGACCGAGCGCGGCCTTGACGCGGATCTTGATCGTGACGGCGACGTGGGACGTCGCGATCCTCGCGATAACTACTAGTCGCTAACGTCGGAACAGCACAGCGGCGGAGATCAATCTCTCCGCCGCTGTTTCGTGTCTTGTCGCCTCAACGCGCCGCTTATTCCTCGTCCGCGCCCTCGATATAGCGAGCAATCAAGGCCAGCCGATCGATCGCCTCCAAGGTGATGGGGAGCGGCTCCTCATCCAACAGATGCAGCACCAGCGTTTGCCCGATATGCATATGACCAAGCGCCGTCGAGTTCAAAACGATCAACCGGTGCGTGCTTGGCTGCGCCAACACCGGCACAGTGTGACCCTCGCGCACTTCGAGCTGTCCGTCTTGCATCACTCGAGGATTATTTGGTGGCGGCAGATCCATAGGTCTCCCTTGATAGAAGCTACGTTCATTCTATGTGCCTACGCCTTCTAGCGCAAGCAGTACCGCGAAAGATTCTTGATTCAGGCCCTCACCCATAGCCATGCCCAGAGGGCACCCGGCGAACAAAGGAACAAAGGAACAAGGGAACAACAAGGTTCGATGAGCACAGCTTGTTCTTTTGTGTGCCCAGAGGGCACCCGGTTCTTTTGTTCTTTTTCTCTTTCCCCTGCTATCATACGCCTTGATCTACAAAAGTATGCACGATCGATCTAAGGAAATACATGACCAAAGGTATCATCTTTGACTTTGGCGGCGTGTTCAACAACGCCCACGAGACGCTCGACGGTTTTGCCAGCGCGGCCCAGCGCTTCGGTCACGAGCCCCAGGCGCTCTACGATCTGTTTTATAGCGGCCCGGCCTGGCAGGCGGCAAAGCTTGGTCACATGACCAGCGACGCGTACTGGCGGCAGATGATGGCTGAGCTTGGCCTCGATCCCAGCGGCGATGTTGCGGCGTTTCGGGCCGAGCTGTTCGTGGGCGAGCAGCTTAACGCCGAGGTTGTCGCGATCGCTGAGCGGTTGAGCCGGCGCTACCCGCTGGCGCTGCTCTCGAACGCCACCGACGAGCTTGAGCAGCTGCTTGAAGCGCAGTTCGGCATTCACCATCTGTTTCAGGTCGTCGTCAACTCGGCGCGCGTTGGCGTGGCCAAGCCCGACCCGCAGGCATACTGGCTGGCGC
>JAFAYS010000194.1 GCA_019240175.1 Chloroflexota bacterium
GGCAGCAGCCACAGCAAAACACGCTCTCACCGGCTACCCCCCTTCGGATAGCCGCGCACCCGCGCCTGATCCTGCGGATTGGTCGCTGCGTGCTGGAACAAGCCTGCGCGCAGGCACGCGTCTGGAATACGCTGCGCCAGGGCAGGCCGCCGCTCAGGATCAGTGTTAACCTGTCGGCACGCCAGTTTCAGCATCCAGGACTAGTAGAGGAGATCCGCGAGATTCTGCGCACCACGGAGCTACCCGCGCACCTGCTGGCGCTTGAGCTTACGGAAAGCATGATCATGGAGAAGGTCGACACGGTCATCACGACCCTGCATGAGCTGAAACAGCTGGGCGTCCAGATCTGGATCGACGACTTCGGCACCGGCTACTCAAGCCTGAGCTATCTTAAATCCTTCCCGGTCGACGCGCTCAAGATCGATAAGTCGTTTGTGGATGGCCTTGGACGCTCAGCCGAAGACACCGCGATCGTGCGCGCGGTGATCACGCTGGCGCATACGCTGGGCATGAGCGTGATTGCCGAGGGCATTGAAACGTTTGAGCAGGCGACGCAGCTGCGCATGTTGGGATGTGAGCTTGGCCAGGGATATTATTTTGCCCGACCGTTGCCGGCTGCCGAGGTTGAGCTGGTGATCGACCAGGATGACCAGCCCGCCGCATCTACGCCCTACCCGATCTATCGGGAAGATCCCAGCGCCTACAGCAATCAGGTGGGCAGCAGGATGCGCGAGGAGGCGGCGCAGATCCCGGCCCACAGCTAATGCAAGCTTTGTGTCGGGCTTACTGATCCTTTTCGGTGCGCCACAGCTCGCGCAGCTCTTCGCTCGTGACCAGCAGATCATCAAGCCGCCCCTGCGCCTCGATCTGACCATCTTTGAGCACAACAATCCAATCGGCGCGCTGCAATGCCGCACGGCGATGTGAAACCGCGATGATCGTCAGGTGATCGCCGGTTGCCGCCAGGCGCTCCCACAGCCGCCGCTCGGTTTCAACATCCAGCGCGCTCGAAAGATCATCGAAGACCAGCAGCTCCGGCTCGCGCACAAACATGCGGGCGGCGGCGGCGCGCTGCATCTGCCCACCGCTCAGCCGGACGCCGCGTGGCCCAACCATTGTTTCCAGCCCACGCTCTAGCTTGGGCACGTCGCCGTCGAGCACGGCCTGGTGCAGCGCCGTCTGTAGCCGATCGCCGTCGTGGCTGCCAGAATTATGCAGTCCCATCAGCACGTTATCGCGCAAAGTTTCGCTGAACAAACGCGGCACCTGCGGTGTGTACGCGACCTGCGGCGGATTCATAAACGCTGCCAGATCGTCGACGCGCCGGTCGTTCCAATCGAGGTTACCAGCCTGCCGTGGCAACAGCCCGAGCAGTGTGCGCAGCAGAGTGCTTTTGCCGCTGCCGATCCGCCCGGTGATCACCACGAACTGCCCGCGCGTAATCCGCAGATCGATATCCGCGATCCCACGATCGCTGCCTGCGTAGCGATAGGTCAGCCCTGTGACGGCCAGCGTGCGCAGCGGCTCCTGATCCTGCCGTTCGGTCACCGGACTCACCGGGAGCGCGCCGCGCATCCGCACGTCGTTGTCGTGCTGCGTCAACAGCAGCGCGGGCGCGCCTTGCAACAGCTCAACCGCGCGCCGGATCGACACGCCGACCTGCTGGTATTTCGTCACGTAGCCGCCGACCATGCCCATCACAAACGCCATCCAGCCGAGGTACGAGGCGAACAGCGCAAAGTCGCCAACAGTGAGCTGGCCCTGCTGCAAGGATTGGGCGGCTAGGATCAGCAGCACGCCGGTGGCAATGTTGGTCGTGCCAAACGAAAATGCATCGATCAGCTGAGTCAGCAGTTGATCGCGCAACGCCGCCGTCCGCCGCAGATCGTTGACGCGCTGGAGATGCGCCACGACATGCGCTTCCGCGCCGGCAACCTTCACCGCCTGCACCGCGCCGAACACCTCGCCGAGCAGCCCGGTCACCCGCCCGATCGACTCCTGATTGGCCTTGCGGTAGCCTCGGATGCGATTGTTCAGCCCGTTGACCACGGCCAGGATCACCACCAGCGGTAGAAAGCCAAATATCGTGATGCGCAGATCGATGCGTGCCAGGGTGACAAAGGCGATGCCAAACGTCAGCACCTGCCCGATCGGGTCGGCGGTCCAGGTCATAAAGATGCTGATATGCGTCATGTCATCGCGCAGCCGGCTCACGGCCTCACCCGGCGATGAGTCCGGCGGCAATGCGGTTGCGCCGGGCTGCGCCAGAATGCTGCGCAGCAGGTTGTGCCGCATCAGCGTCTCGGTAACCAGCATGACCGCTTTTTCGCCAAACGGGTAGGCCAGCGCCGTAAACGAGCGGGCGATCGCCACGCCGATCAGCACGCCAGCCAGCGCCCAGATCGTCGCGCGAGGATCATCGGTGAGCGGCGTGCGGCTCGACAGCAGGTCGAAGATCTGCCGAATGACTAAGCCCGGCACCAGCGGCCAGAGATAGAAGCTGGTGATACCGATCGCGCTGAGGATGTAGAGCCCCGGTCGAAACGCGATCAGGCGTCCGACCTGCCGCCACGACGACTGTTTTGTATCTGGTTGAGCGAGCTTGTGTACACTCATGCGTCATCCTTGTGCTCACGTGTGACCGTCAGGCCAGCGCGTCTTCCATGCCGACCCGCAGCAACTGCGCAAAGCGTGAGTCGGGATCACGCACGAGATCGGCACGTGGGCCGTTCTCGCACACTTGTCCATCTTCCATGATCAGAATATCGTCGACGCGCTCAAGCGTGCCCAGCCGGTGCGCAATGATGATCGCGGTGCGACCATGCAGCAGCTGTGTCAGCGCCTGGTCAAGCCGCCGCTCGGTGGCCGGATCGAGCCGCGACGAGGCCTCATCAAGAATGATCAGCCCAGGATCGCGCAGAAACGCCCGCGCAAAGGCCAGCAGCTGCGCCTCGCCCGCCGACAGCCCGGTGCCGCCAGGGGCCAGCTGAGTATCGAGGCTCTGCGGCTGCGCGCGCACCCAATCGCCCATGCCCAGCATGTCGAGCGCCGCCCAGATCTGCGCATCGGTGATCGCTGGATCGAAAAAGGTCAGGTTATCGCGGATAGTCGCGCTGAACAAGTGGATATCCTGGGTGACGATCGCGACGCGTGTGCGCAGATTGTCGTTCGGCACACCGCGCAGATCGACGCCGCCCAGCCGCACCGCGCCACTGGTTGGATCATACAAGCGCAACAGCAGTCGTGTCAGCGTAGTTTTGCCGCTGCCAGTGCGTCCGACCACCCCCAGCGACGTGCCGGCTGGCACCTGTAGCGCAACCTCGCGCAGCACCAGCTCATCGTCGGGATAAGCAAAGCTGACGCGATCCAGCTCAACCGACAACGGCTGATCCGGGAGCAGCACTCCGCGCTCTGCGTCAACAATCTGTGG
>JAFAYS010000326.1 GCA_019240175.1 Chloroflexota bacterium
CTCGTACCAGGAAATATCGGGATGCGTGGCCGAGCTGATCACGGCGCGTACGCCGGGCAAAGCTTCGGCGCGGCTGATGTCAAGGTTTTTGATGCGGGCATGCGGATGCGGGCTGCGCAGCACGGCGGCGTAGAGCTGGCCCGGCAAGCGCACGTCGTAGGTGTAGCGCGCGCGGCCAGTTACCTTGTCGGCACCCTCAACGCGCGTGTGCGGATGACCGACCACGGCGAAGTCGGCGTCGACGGCCCAGGGCTGCGGCTCGGGCGTCTCGGCGACCGTGTAAGAGATCTCGCCGTCGGGGCCGCGCTGCTGCTCAACGTGTTGAATTGGCATCGGGCGCTCCTTCAAAGGCACACGGACGTCCAGCGGCGATCTTGCCGGCGGCGATAATGTTGCGATACGCGCCACAGCGGCACAGATTGCCGGTCACCGCGCGCTCGATCTCCTCGTCGCTGGGACTGGGATTATCGTTGAGCAGCGCGCGCAGGCTGAGCACCTGGCCCGGTGTGCAAAAGCCGCACTGGTAAGCGTCGGCCTCGATAAACGCTTGCTGCACCGGATCGAGCTGATCGCCCTGCGCCAGCCCTTCAATCGTCGTCAGCTCGCGGTTCTCGCAATCGACCGCCAGCAGCAGGCAGGCGTACATCGAGCGGCCATCGACCAGCACCGTACACGCGCCACAGGTGCCCATGTCGCACACACGCTTGGTGCCGGTGAGATTCAGATTCATGCGGAGAGCGTCAAGCAAGGTGCGGCGAGGCTCAACCACCAGTGAATACTCCGCGCCATTGACCCGGAGCGTGATCGGGATCTGCGACATCGTTCTTCCCTTCTCTTGCTGAGTAGAAGAACGTTCGGCATGAAGCGTGCCGTTGGTTCAGCGTTGAAGGATAAAAATGCTCGGCAAAGCAGGGGGCCGCTGCAACAAGCGACGGCGCCGGGTCGTATCTCAAGCAGCAGGCGAGGAATAAACAAGGATACTGTATGTACGAACGTTTGCGTGAATCACAAGCGCGCGTCGAGTGGCGGCAGCGCGAAGTGCTGCTCGTGCTTGGGCTGGCGCTGGCGACGATTGTTACCTGGCGCGTGCCGATCGTGGGCTGGCTGCTGTATCCCTTTCAGGTGTACGGCACCTTCATCCACGAGCTAAGCCACGGTCTGGCGGCGATCCTCACCGGCGGTGCCTTCCAGCGCTTCGTGGTCAATCCCGATCTGTCGGGCACGGCGCTGTCGAGCGGCGGCATCCACTGGATCGTAGCCAGCGCCGGCTATCTCGGCAGCGCGATCTTTGGCGGCATCCTGACGCTGCTGTCGGCGTCGAAGGTTCCTGCGCGACGTGTGCTGATGTGGCTCGGGGTAGCGCTGGGCGTGATGTCGCTGCTGTTTGTGCGCAACCTGTTTGGCCTGGGCGCAGGGATCGCCCTGGCGGCGCTGCTGTTTTTCGCCGGACGCAGGCTGCGCGAAACCTGGGCCGATGGATTGCTGTTGTTCCTGGCCGTTCAGATGATGCTGAGCGCGATCGATGGCGTCTTTGATCTGGTGCAGATCTCAGCGGCGACCGGCGCAGTGCGCACCGATGCCCAGATTATGGCGCAGGCAACCGGCATCCCGGCGATCGTGTGGGCCGTGCTGTGGAGCGGACTCTCGCTAGTAATTCTGCTGTTTTCGCTGCGCGCGGCCTATCGTCGGACGCCGTCGCCGGTGCTGCAAGATCGGGTTGGAGCTGTGCAGCGTATAAGCTAGTTTGTGTAGATTTGGGAGAATAAAAGATTATCGGCAGCTTGGGAGAACAAAACCTCGCCGTATCTAACGCACATCATCAGCCGTCAACCAACGAGCGCGCGAGAAAGAGCGTGCCGGCGATTGGCGTATGGTAATACGGATCGATTGGCACGAAACCAGCTTTGTGGTAGAGGGCGATCGCCTCGGTCATCGACGGCAACGTGTCCAGCCGCATCTCCCGATAGCCAATACGTACAGCTTCGGCAATAATCGCCGCGACCAACGCGCGGCCAAGACCAAGGCCACGCCCCAACGGCGCGACATAGAGGCGCTTCATCTCGCAGCAGCCGTCCGGCTCCAGCGGTCGCAGCCCGACACAGCCAAGCGGCGCGGCGTGCTCATCCCGCGCCAGCAGCAGCTCGCCAGTGGGCGGCGCGTACTTTCCCGGCAGCGCGGCTAGCTCCGCCGCGAAATCCTGGAAGCTCAGATCGATCCCCAGCGATGCCGCGTAGGCCTCGAACAAGCGCGCGACAGCTGCACGATCGCTGGACGACCGCGCCGGGTAGATGTGGAAGCTCGCTTTCGACATGCGGCAAGTATAGTTCTGCGCGGGGTTCCTGGCAAAACTGCTCCCAGCGCAGCGCCATGGCATGACGAGCTTGATCAACAGTGTATAGTGCAATGGTGAGCATGGCGTCCAGGCACCTACACCTCTCCAAACACCATCGCTCTGTGCGGCAACTCTAGCTCTACAGTGTTGTAGAAGGAGGCCTGTCTATGAGCAACATGCTACGCTTTGGGATGATCCTGCTGTTTGTCGTCGGGTTTAGCGTCAGCCGTCCCGCCCATGCCGCAACCATCACGGTCACCACCACCACCGACGAGCTTAACGCCGACGGCGATTGCTCGCTGCGTGAGGCGATTCGAGCGGCCAACTCCAACACCGCAGTCGACAGCTGTCCCGCCGGCACCAGCACAGACGTGATTAATCTGTCTGCTGGCACCTATCTCCTGACGATCAGCGGCAGGGACGAAGACGCGGCGGCTAGCGGCGATCTCGATCTGCTGGGCGACATCACGCTCAACGGCGCGGGCGTCGCAGCAACGATCATCGACGGCAACCAGCTGGATCGCGTGTTCGACATCCTCGCCGGAGCGCAGGTGCAGCTGGCGCATCTGACGATCCGGAACGGCTACGATATGGGCAGCGATGCAGCGATCGGCAGCGGCGGCGGCCTGCGCTCAAGCGGCAATGCAACCCTGACGGATCTGCGTGTCGCCAACAACCGCGCCGGTGGTCAAGTTGGCGAGGAGCTGAGCTTTCAAGGTCGCGGCGGCGGCATCTTGAACCACGGCACGCTCACACTCGTCGATAGCGTGCTGGCGGAGAACATCGCCGGCGGCGCTAGTCCATCGATCGAAACGTTCGCCGACGGCTGGGGCGCTGGAGTCTTCAATACCGGCACACTTGTGATGCGCACGACCACAGTGCAGGGGAATCACGCCGGCGGCGGCAGTGATCCCGGCTTCGGCGGCGGTGTCTACAACACGGGTACCCTGACGATTGATGACAGCCTGATTCTCAACAACCAAGCCGAACCCTCCGTCTATAGCAGCGCGGGCAAGGGCGGCGGCATCGCCAACGAAGGCGGCACGATCACCGTTAGTGCCACGCGTATTGCCGAGAACAAGGCGTACGGAGCGCGCGAAGGCACCGGGCGCGGCGGCGGGGTCGCCAATTTCAGCGGCACCATATTGATCGCCACCAGCGTAATCAGCGATAATTATGTAAACGGAGGCTACGGAGGGCTGGGCGGCTTCGGCGGGGGGATCTTCAACCAGGATCAGATCAGCATCGATCGCAGCACGATCACCGGCAACACCGCCGGAGCGGGCTACAGCATGGGCACCGGCGGCGGCATCTACAATGAACATGAAGCAGCCCTGACGATCACCAACAGCACGATCAGCCAGAACCAGAGTGCGGGGGCCGGCACGCTTCAGCCCGGCATTGGCGGCGGCATCGGCGGCGGCATCGCGACCGATGGCACGCTGCACCTCAACAACACGACGATCCATGCTAACCACGCCGGCAACTCACCAAACGATCCGCCCGGCCAAGGAGCAGGTTTGTTCGTCGGCGAAACCGGCTCGGCCACCGTTGGCAACAGCATCATCGCCGGCAACATCAACGACGATCCGCAGCGCCCGGAGTGCTATGGCACGGTGGAGTCGCAAGGTTACAACCTGATCCAGAGCACGCTCGACTGCACGCTCACTGGCGACCTCACCGGCAACTTGGTTGGCGTCGATCCGCTGCTGGGCACGCTGCAAAACAACGGCGGCCCGACTCAAACGCATGCTCCGGCGCGCAACAGCCCAACACTTGACGCAGGCAATCCCGCGACGCCCGGCAGCAGCGCGCAGAGCTGCATGAGCATCGATCAGCGCGAACTGTCGCGGCCTCAGGACGGCAACGGCGACGGCGTGCAGCGCTGCGATATGGGAGCCGTGGAGTGTGTGATCGTGGCGACCCAGGCCGGCGAGCAGGCGTGTGCACAATCAGCGCCGAACCATCGCCAGTATCTACCGCTGGTGAGCGCAGCTCAGCCGCTGCCCCCTGACAAAGCACTGCCGAGCGCCCGGCGGTAAATGCTTCGCGCGCTGAGTAATCCGCAGGTACTGGCGGATTACTCAGCCTGATTGGAGCGCCTGGATCGGGACGAAAGTTTACGCGATTCGTGACGCAGTGGGCGAAACGTTTGATACACTCGCAGAGACCTTGGCTCTCGCCAAATACCACGCTTCTCTAGCATACATCTAGATACGCCAAACACTACAGCCTGGCCTGTATGAGTCGTTGCTCCTCCCACGACGACCAACAGATACATGTCCATTGATGCTCATGTCGTCGTCTGGAGAATTGTCCTATGCGTGTCGCTCATGTTCGCCTGGCGATCATCTTCGCCTTGCTGGCTACCATCGGGATCGGCCCGAAGGCAGCTGGCGCAGCCGCGTCCTCGCTCAAACCACTCCGTATGGCGCGAGGAAAAGCGCTTTCCAATCGCTACCTTGTCGTCCTCAACCCAGAAAGCAACCCGCGCTCCGTCGCTGCGATCGCCGGCGTGCAGCCGACCTATCTCTACGAATCGGCGCTCAACGGCTTTGCGGCAGAGCTGAACGCCGGCCAGCTCAACGCGCTGCGGCACAATCCGAACGTGGCCTATGTCGAGCAGGATCAAGTCGTTTCGGTGGCCGCCACGCAAGATATGGATGAGACTGGCGATCCGTGGGGCCTGGATCGTATCGATCAGCGCGCGCTGCCGCTCTCACAAACGTTTAGCTATAACGCGACGGGCAAAGGTGTCACGGCCTATATCATCGACACAGGTATCCTGACCACCCATTGGGACTTCGACGGTCGTGCTGCGAATGTGTACGATACGGATAG
>JAFAYS010000511.1 GCA_019240175.1 Chloroflexota bacterium
CAATCCGATCGAAGGCGACGGCGTGGTCGGTTTTGTGACGCGTGGCAAGGGCCTGACGATCCACCGCGCCGACTGCCATAATATTCTGCACGAGCGCGATCGCGCGCGGCTGATGGATGTGGCCTGGGGCACCAACAACGATCGTCAGGACTACCCGGTGCCGATCCGCATCGAGGCCTGGGATCGTGTCGGTCTGTGGCGCGATATTACCAGCACCGTCGCCGACGCCGGCATCAATATTCAAGCGGTGCAGCAGGTCGAGAACCGCCGCGCCGGTCGGGCCACGCTGATCGCCACACTGATGGTCGACAGCCTCGCCGAGCTCACGACGATCCTCGATAAGCTCAACCGCATCGCCGACGTGATCGACGCGCACCGTGAGCGCACGATTAGTACGGCGTAGCGGCGAAGAACCTAGAACTTAGAACCTAGAACCTAACAAAAGAACAAAGGAACAAACGAGAGCACCTTATTTCCCCCTCGCCCGTTGCCTGCGGCACAGGCGAGGGGGTTAGGGGGTGAGGGCCTGAATCAAACGGCGTGGCGCGGATCTGAACGACTCCGCGTCTTTTCATTTCCAAGACTATGTCAACCTAACCCTGATCTGCCTCCAAATTCAGGCGCAGCAGCGGCAGCCGGCGATCGGTGCCGACCGACGAAAGACGCTCGCCAAAGCGCACAGCGCCCATTGTCTGGTAGAACGGCTCGGCGTGCGGATCGCTCTCGATCACCATCTGTCGAAAACCTAGCTGCGCCGCCGTCGCGACCGCATGACGAAACAGCCGCTTGCCGTAGCCTCGACCAATCGCGCTCGGATCGATGAAAAGGTGATCCAGCTCAACCTCGGTTTCCACCCCGGCCAGGCTATAGAAGCCCACGATCTCGCCCTGCGCCTCGATCACAAATACCGGATGCCCCGCGATATACTCCGGCGGCAGCATCAGCAGCGGACGGCACGCCGCCATGAATTCGGCGTCGTAGCCCCAGTAGGCCTTCGATCGTAGCGCTAGCTCGCCAATCTGCCGCGCTTCCTCAAACACGGCGCGCCGAATCGTGACCTGCGACTCGGTACTGGTCTTAATCATACGCTGAGTCCTTTCCAGGCTGAGAACTTTTCGTCTACAATCATCGTTAAGCCACGTATGCGGTTTTTAACGATTAGCCTTTCGCGTCCGCATCGCGAGTAAGAAGAGATAGCAGACCCATGAGTATCTTCCGAGCCACCATCTCCGCGATCGTCCTTCTCACGCTGATGACCGCCTGTGCTTCTCCGGCCAATGAGCCGCCACAGCAGGAGACCCAAGTGATCCCACCAAGCGAAACAACTACCAGCGCTGCCGAACAGAATAACCCATTGCTCAACATCGAGTGGGCACTGATGCGCTTCGGCGCGCCCGGCCAGGAGGCTGAGCCCGTCGCCAACACCAGAATCACCGCCACGTTCACACCCGAGGGCGTCGTGAATGGCAGTGCCGGCTGCAACAGCTACTTTGCCAACTATACCGCCACCGCCAATCGTCTGACGCTTGAGCAGGCCGGACGCACCGAGATGGCCTGCGCCGAACCGGCGATGCAGCAAGAAAACGTGTTCCTGGAAGCGATCACCGCCGCCGAGTCCTACGCGGTCGCCGGAGACACGCTGACAATCGCCTACAAGGGCGGCCAGATGTTCTTCCGCTCGATCCCCAAGACCGACGGCGTAGCGCTGTTTGAAACGCCCTGGCAGCTGACAACCTTTGTGGAAGGCGACGCAGCCAGCTCAACGATCGCGGGCACCAAAGTCACGCTGCGGCTGGCCAACGGTGTGGCGCGTGGAACAGCCGGCTGTAACCGCTACAGCGGAGCGTACACCACCTCTGAAGACAAGATCGCGATCTCGCAGGTGATCTCGACCAAGATGGCCTGCACCGCGACCGGCGTCATGGAGCAGGAAACGCGCTTCCTCAATGCGCTTGGCGCGGCGGAGAGCTGGACGATCGACGGGGAAACGCTGACGCTGAAGTATCAGGGCGGCGAGCTGATCTTCAACGTTACTCAGGAAGAATAGCCCACATCGCGGGGTTGGGCGTGCAGCCTCAGGTTGGACGCTCAGCCCCAAACTTGCCGATAGACCTCTAGCATCTGCTCCACGTTGGTCCGCCAGTCGTAGCGCGCGCGCACCCACTCACGACCAGTCTCGCCCATCCTGGCACGCAGCTGCGGATCTTCGATCAGCTTCAACAGCGCATGCGCCAGCGCCTGCGGCTGCTCCGGCGGCACCAGCAGCCCGGTCTCACCATCCCGCACCACCTCAGGCAAGCCGCCCACATGCGACGCCACCACCGGCAAGCCGCACACCTGCGCCTCCAAGGCCGCCACACCAAACGCCTCGGCCCGCGACGGCATCGCAAAGACCGCGAGCGAGCGCAGAAAGGCCGGCACCTCGGCATGCGCGATTCGGCCCCGCAGTGCTACATGATCGCCAATCTCTAGCTCATGAATACGACGCTCAAACGATGATTGCAGGCTACCCGCCCCACCGATCGCGATCTGGATCTCACGATCGGATGCAAGCAGCAGCGGCACGGCCTCGATCAGCACATCGATCCCGTAGTTCGCCTCAAGATGGCGCAACGTCCCAATGTGTTTGCCGACAGCTGACTGTTGGCCCGGCGTGAAGCGCTGCGAATCAATGCCGAACGGGATCACACTGATCGGGCGAAGAGTGTGCAGGTAGCCGGCGGTGATCGTGGCCAGATAGTGTGAGGTTGCGGTGAGCTGGCGGGCATGGCGCAGCAGATACGGATACAGGCGTGTCTTGCGTGGATCGCGTTGGACCACATCCGAGCCCCAGGTCGAGACAACGAGTCGTGGCAGCAGGCGCAGAAACGGCACCGCCGCAGGCGTCGGCAATGAGTGAATATGCACCACATCCGGCCTGAGCGCCGCGACGAGGCCCGGCACGCGCGCCCAGCCGCCGAGCAGCGTCGCCAGGCGCTGCGCCCTGGTCATGCCGGCTGCTGCGGTCGGGATCGTAAAAATGGGCAGATCACGCAGCGACTCCGGCAGCACGGCGGGCAGCGTCGAGATTAGGCTGACGCGCAGATCACGTTGGCGCAGCGCCTCCGCCCAGCGATGCACATGCACATTGTTGCCCGGCCCGATGATACAAACGCTACGACTCATCGCGTTGCTCCGCCACGTCGCAGCACGAGCCGCCGGTAGAGCTGAAGATCGTCGCGGCGGAAGATCAGCAGCTCGCGCCAGCCGACCTCCACCACGCGCGTATAGATCCGCAGCAGCACTAGCGTCTGGATCAGATAGGCCAGCGTCGAGGCCAGCGCCGCACCAAGAATACCGTAGCGCGGGATCAGCAGCAGGTCGCCGCCGATCGTGACAATCAGCGCCAGCGTCGAGGTGAACGAGGGATATTGCGGCCAGCCGCGACCTGAAAGATCGCTGGCCAGCACTTTATGCACACTCAGCGCGACCACGCCCACCAGCAGCACGGCCATCGGCGCGACGGCTGGCAGATAGATCGGACGCATCAGCGCCAGGCCCGGCCAGACCACACTGATCAGCCCGATTGCGCCGAGCGCTGTCAGCAGCAGCGTATGCCGCACCACGCGCGGCGTTGCCTGGCTACTGCCGGTCGCGGCTACCTGTGGCAGCAGCGCTGAGCTGATCGCGTTGGGGATGTACCAGACGACCTCGGCCAGAAACACGCCCGTCTGATACAGGCCGACCGCCGCCTGGCCTAGAAAGCCCTGTACGATGAACACATCCAGCCGGTAGTTGAAGGTTTGCACCACATTGCCGACATGGCCGCGCAGCCCAAGTTCCAGCAAAGGTCGCAGCACATCGCGATCGAGCCGTGGCCGCAGACTGCCCAGCCGTCGCACCGCCCACACCGTCCAGCCGAAGCTACACCAGCCGCCCAGCACCACCGCCCAGACCGCGCCCAGCGGCCCCCAGCCTAGCAGCACGACCAGCACTAGCGCAAAGATCAACTGCGCGACAGCCTGCACACTTTGTGTCACCGCCACACTGCGCAGATCGCGCCGCGCCGCCAGCAACGAGCGCAGATAATCGCCGAGCAGCGTTGGCGGCAGCAGCAGCATGCCAAGCAGCACATCGATCGACGTGACGCGATACTCGCCGCTCAAAAAGTTGGCGGCCAGCGGCAGTAGCGGCAGCAATCCTACGCTTACCACGCCAACGACGCACAGACCCAGGCCTAGCAAATTGCCCAGCAGCCGCTGCTCGCTCACGCCGCGATGCAGCAGCACCGGCGTCGCGTGGCTCACGCCCAGCAGCGTCAGCGAGGCCAGCAGCGTCGGCAGTAGCACCAGCAGGTTCTGGAAGCCGCGCGCCGCAGGATCGAGCAGCAGAATCAGCAGCAGTGCCGTTGCCAGCCGCACAATCTGCGCGCCAAAACTCCAGGCAGCATTACGAATTAGCATTGATAATCGCTCATGGTGTTTGATCCTGCTGATCGGCGAAGCGGTAGAGTGTCACCCGTCGCGGACCGACTGGAAGCTGAGCCAGGGGCGTCGATCCAGCCAGCAGCGGGCCGTAGAAGCGCCGCAGATAATCATCGCGAGTGCCGTTCTCGACCAGCCCGTAGCGCGCGCCCAGCGTTTCGACAGGCCGATCGTCGTTGACTAAACCGGCAAAAAGCGGCGCGCACGGCAGATCGTTGCCGAGACTCAGGCCACACGCATGCACACCGAGCACCATCTCACCGGGTGGCACCAGTCGCTGCACCTCTCGCGCGCTGTCGATCAGCGTCGTCTGCCGCTCGCCGGCCCAGCGCAGATACCACCAGCCGCTCCACACCAGCGACGCGCCGAGCAGTCCGGCAGCGGCAAAACCAGTGTATTGTTGAAAACTAAGATTATCGGCAGCAATCAAGGCCAGCGCCAGGATCACGACGCCAGGCAGCAGCAGCGTGTAGTAGCGCGGCGGGCTGTACGGCATGATCAGCAGGGCCGCGCCACAGATCGTCCAGGCCAGCGCCAGCGCGACAACCGGCTGAAGCGAGCGGCGGCGGATCGCAACCAGGGAGCGCAACGCACCCAGCAGCGCCGCGATCAGCAGCACCGGCGTCTGGGCCCACACATATTTCGAGCGCACGTTTCCCAGCAGCACCGTGATCGCTTCGCGGAACGATTCAGGCAGCCGATCGTTGGCATAAAACTGGTTGTAAGCCGCCAGCTCCGTGCGATTGGGCAGATACCAGATCAGCCCATAGAGCGCCAGAATCGAGCCGACGCCGGCGAGATATCCAGCCGCCAGTCGCCAGCGGGTCCAGGGCCGCGCCAAAAGCAGCAGCGCCAGCAGCGGCACCGGCAGCCAGAGCAGCGCCAGGGATTTCCAGACAAACGCGATCGCCGCGCACACGCCACAGCCGAGCACCCAGGCCACGCCGCGATCAAGCGCGCGCCGCCAGCACCAGGCCGCCGCCACCAGCCAGGCGACCATGCTCGGCTCAAGCAACCCCAGACGGCTTAGCTGAAACCAGAAATAATCCAGGCCCCACAGCGCGCAGCCGACCACCGCCCAGCGCGGCCCCCAATCCTGGCGTAGCGTGTCCCAAAACAGCAGCAGCGCGATCGTCGCAAACACCACGCTGATCAGCCTCACCTGCACGTAGCCAACGCCGAAAAGCGAAAATACGGCAAAGGCCAGCCCATCGAAGAGCGGGCTCACCAGACGATTATCCCAATCATCCGTGCGCCACGTTCCGAAGAGCACACGATTGCGGGCGGCATGGCTGTACAAGCCCTCATCGGTGAAGGGCGCGCCGCTCCAGGTTAGCGTGGTCGCAGCATCGGCATCCAGCCAGAGCAGCCGCAGCGCCAGCGCGACGCCGACCACCGCCAGCAGCCAGAGCCACCAGGCGGCCAATCGCGATCGTGAGGCTGCGCTATCCGGCGCGGCAGCTGCTGATGTATTGTGAGGAACCATGAAAATTACGCGGGCTTGTCGGACATAGAGCGCTGAAGTTCGGCTTGTTGCTGCTGGTGCGCCGCCAGCATCGTCTCGATCCGCGCGACGATCATATCGATCGCAATCGAGTTTAAGCCGCCGCGCGGCACAATGATGTCGGCGTAGCGCTTAGAAGGCTCCACAAACTCAAGATGCATCGGACGCACCGTGCGCAGATACTGCTCGATCACCGACTCAACCGAGCGGCCACGCTCACCGAGATCGCGCTGGATACGGCGGATAAAGCGCATGTCGGCGTCGGCGTCAACATAGATCTTGATATCCATGCGCTCGCGCAGTTGCTTGTCGGCGAAGATCAGAATGCCTTCAACCAGCACCACCGGCTGCGGCTGCACAATCCGCGACTCGTCGGTGCGACGATCCTTGGTGAAGTCGTAGATCGGCACCGCGATCGGCTGCCCGTCGCAGATCGCGTCGAGATGCTCGATCAGCAGCGTATTGTCGAGCGAATCGGGATGATCGAAGTTGACCTGATCGCGCTCCTCGGGCGGCATCGGCGGCAGATCGCGATAATACGAGTCGTGCTCAATATATGCGATGCGCTCCGCTCCGACGCGCTGTAAAATCGCGCGTGAAACCGTGGTCTTACCTGAGCCTGTTCCGCCAGCCACGCCAATAACGATCGGGTGTTGCATAGTCTCCACACAGCACAACTGCTAGTCATTATCCAGTCGCGCCGAATTGTAACACACCGATCAGGCTGCTTTTGGCTGGGCCTCCTCAGCAAGCTTCTGCTGGAGCCAGAGATTCACCAGCGTTTCAACACTCACGCCACGCAACCGCGCCTGACGCTCCACGGACGCCAGCAGATTGGCTTCAATCGGCACGGCCAGCGTCACAGTGAAGTCGGCATCGGGCGCATCGGTGTCAAACTCGGTGAAATCGTGAGCATCCCAAAAGTCACCCATTTCCTCTTCAGTTGTCGCCCGTGAGATGGAGCTTTGTTTATTTTCGTCCATAGGCTCGTCGTTCCTTATCTGTCATATCTCGCGCACTAATGACGATGGCTGTTACAGTGTTGGGTTTATACACGAAAAATACCACGAGATAGCGGCCACCAAACGATTGACCAAATGCCGCATAAACATCATTGCCTTCAGTGTAACCCTTCTCAACAAATCGAAATCGTGGAGATGCAAGTAATACTTGCTGAACTTCTTGCAGTGTTACATGATGTTTAACTGCGAGTTTCTCCTCAATTGTGTCAGAGCATACGACACGAGCAATATGCATATTATTTCTCTACCAACTTCGCTATCCATACGCTCTCGCAAGTATAGCATAGCCAATCGATAAGAAGCCGTAGCTTGTATCAAGCGGCGCGCTTAAACCAAATCGAGCCCTGGCGTGTGCCAGAGCCCGACTCGCTGATGAAAACTTGATTTAGCGGCGACCGGCGTTATCGATCGTCTTGGCCATCGCCGGGCCTTGAGAAGGAGCCGGAGCCTTGGTATCCTGCTGCGCTACCGGACGCTTCACGGCCTGCTGCACAGCCTCGCGGCGCTTGCGACCAAGCGACTCTAGATCATTGTCGCGCTCGTAGTAGAACGACAGCTCCTCGCCATAAACATCGCCACCGTTATACACGACCAGCACCTTGCTGCCCTGCGGAATGCCGCCCGAGGCCAGCAGATCGGCCAGCGGCGCGTCGATGTCCTTGAGCATGCGGGCCCGCAGCGGACGGGCACCGAAGGTCGGGTTGTAGCCTTTGCGCAGGATGTGATCCTTCGAGGCCTCGCTGATCAACACCTTGATGCCGTAGTTCAGATACTGCTCATTGGCTTCGTCGAGCATGCGATCGAAGATGCGGCTCATGGTCGCGCTGGACAGCGGGCGGAACGCGATAATCTCGTCGATGCGGTTGATCCACTCAGGCCGGAAGTGGCGCTGCAAGGCCTCGAAGCCGATCTGATAGATCTGCTGGCCGGTGGCCTCCATATCCTGGCGCGTGGACTTGAAGCCGATGTTGCGCTTGTCGAGATAATCGACCATTTCCTTAGCGCCGACGTTGGTCGTCATGATCAGGATGCAGTTACGAAACGAGACCGTGCGCGCGCTGTTGAGCAGCGTAACCTCGCCGTCTTCCATGATCTGCAGCAGCAGGTTCCACAGCTCGGCGGTGCCTTTTTCGATCTCGTCGAAAAGCACAACGCTGTTTTCCATCTCGATAATATCGGGATCGAGCAGCGGCTTCTGGTCGCGGCCAACATAGCTCGGCGGCGCGCCGACCAGCGCGGAAACCTCGTGGCCCTGGCTAAACAATGAGCAGTCGATCTTCAAAAAGCCGCCGCCAGCCGGATGCAGACGCTGGGCTAGCCGCTTAGCGCACTCGCTCTTACCAACGCCCGTCGGACCCAAGAACATCAAGTTGACCAGCGGGCGATTACGATTGCCGGCAGCAAAGCCAAAGCGGGCGCGATTCATGGCCCGGATCACACTCTCGATCGCGCGATTCTGACCGAAAATCGCCGAGCGCAGATCCTGCTCGATCTCATCCAATGGATTGGCTGTACCGCGTGTGGCGAGTTGCATGCCCTCGGGGATGGTGTCGTTAGAGGGAGTTGCGAATTGGTGAGCGGTGCTCATTGGAAGACCTCCTGATGAAGCGACAAGTGCAAATGTATTGGGGGCTACATAGAGGCGCTTGAGGAAAGCAGGTAGGTTGCGAGCGCGCCCTTAGTAGAAATGTTGTAGGGGCAATAATACCGACAACTGAAACAAGATGCAAACCCACTTAGTCCCAACCGATCCTGTCACCCGGTCATGGTAGCGCCCTGACTATTGGGGCAAGTAATTCTATCTTATGTCACCTTAAACAACACCGATCCCAGCTGTGAGCGGACAGGAACATGGCATGCAAAAAGCTCCAGCCGAAGCTGGAGCCTTGCGCTGATCTGGGGATGTTTATTGCGTCGGAACCTGGCCTACCACCGCCGAATCGATTGTCAGCAGCGAGGCGCTCACCCAACCCTCGGCCTCGGGCGCGATAACCTTATACCAGTTGCCGTCGGCGGTCTTGGCGCTGAGCGTCACCGCCTGGCGCGCGTGGAGCTGTCCAAGCACCGTACCGCTCTGGACGTTGGGGCGGTAGCGAATATTGCCGCCGTTGAAGACCGTCGCTTTGAGCGGCCCGGCCTCGACTTTGGCCGGATCAGGGCGCACCGAAGCAACTTTGGCGGCAGTCTCGCCGTCGATCTTGACCTGATCCGCGTGGAGCCAGCCGACCTGCTCGCCCTGCTGGACCAGGAACCACTTGCTATCGTCGCTGCGCAGCATCGGCTCGAAGGTTGCGCCGGCCTGCACGCCGCCGATCTCTGCCGTGCGCAGCGTCGGGCTGATCAGCATCGTCGAGTCGACCACCACCGCGAGCGTCGGCGGGCCCTCAACGACCGGCTCAGGCGTAGGCTCAGGCGTCGGCTCGGGTGTTGGCGAGGGCGTCGGTTCAGGCGTCGGCTCGACTTTGGGTCCGAAGAAGGCGGCGGCCAGCATTTCGGGAACAACCAGCGGCGAGCTGGCGGTAACCGCCTTTTCGCCCTCGCCGACCGTCAGCTCGACGGTGTAGGTGATATCACTGGTGAGTGCGGCCTCCCACGAATCTGCCTTCGACATGCGCAGCTCGATCGCGCCGTTCTCGACGGTCGCCGTGCTCTGCTCGGGATCGGCCCAATCGATCGCCGCATCGCCGGAAAGCAGCCGGGCCGAAACTTTGGTGCCGGGATCGACATGTTGAGTCTGGCCCTCGATCGCGATCGCCTCGCGGCTAACTGCCTGCGCCTTGGAGATCGTAATCACCGGCGTTTGGGGTGCCTGGGCCTGTGTTTCTGGCGTGCCCAGCGCCTGCGCTACGCCCCAAACTGCGCCGAGCAGCAGCAAAATCGGCAGCAAAATCGCACCGACCCGCGCGATCAGCGGCATACGGTTGAATTTCGTCAGCGCGGTATCCTCATCGATCGGCGGCAGCGACGTATAGTCCACCATCTGCGAGGGAATGTACGAGCTGATCGATGCTGCATCGTCGGCAGGCTTGCGCTTGAAAGGCAGCTTCGGCATGATTGTAGAGTCCTCCAGTGTCAACACATGAGCTTTCTGCACAGCGGAGCATACCACGCGCCTCTCAGTGAAGGCATAGACCACGGGCAGAGCTAGCGCTCTCCGCTTCTCCTACAATGTGTCGGGACTTTTTTCGACAGTTCGTCGCCGGTGCGGTACGATCAGCGTATGCGTTTGACAAAACTACTCGTCGATCTGCTGGCGATCGTCGCGCTGCTGGCCTACGCCTGGGCCGCAAACTACACCCAGCGCGGCGCGGCTGATCCGGTCTGGACCGCGATTCAGGAGCGCGGCGTGCTGCGCGTGGGGACCGATCCGGGCTTTCGTCCGTTTGCCGAGGAGCGCGACGGGCAATTTCAGGGCTACGACATCGACCTGGTGACCGAGCTGGCACGCCGCGAGAATCTGCGCGTCGAGTTTGTGGCGGTCGGCTACGACGCGCTGTACGATGCGCTGAGTACGCGGCGCGTCGATCTGCTGGCGGCCGCGCTGCCACTCGCGCCGGAGCAGGGCTGGCGCGCGCGCTTCTCGACGCCGTATCTCAACGCCGGTCAGGTGCTGGTCGTGCGCAAGAACAGCCCGATCACACAGGAGGCGGATCTGGCAGGTCGCGTGGCCGGCGTGGCGCTCGGCAGCGAGGGCGATACACTGGCGCGTAAGCTTCAGCGCGACCTACCGACGCTGACCGTACGCGCGGATTTTGAGACGACCACCGCCGCGCTGGACGCGCTCGACAGCGGTCTGGTCGACGCGGTGATCGCCGACACCATCAGCGCGCTAAGCGCCCAGCACTCGCATCCCGAGCTTCAGATCGCCCGCGCGCTGACCTTCGAGCCGTATGTGCTGGCGCTGCCGGTCGAAGCTTACCAGCTTGAGCAGGCCGTCAACCAGGCGCTGGAAACGATGCGCCAGGAGCAGGTCTTCGATCGCCTCAACAATCGCTGGTTCCGGCCTGAGTTTGTGCAATAAAACCAGACACGCCTACCAACATCACATGCGCTGGTAAGCGTGTCCTTGAGCTGAGCCTGGCTTAACCGGCTTGTGCGGCAACCTGCTTGAGCACTTCTAGAAACGTCTCGTGATCGCGCGGGCCGTCGTAGCGCACGCCGTTGATAAAGATCGTCGGTGTGCCGTTCACACCGTCGCCGATGCCGTTGCGAAACGATTGTTTGACCCGCGACTCATAGGTGCGCTCGGACAGCTCGCGATCGAAGCGCTCCACGTCGAGGCCAAGCTGCTGGGCGTAGCCGTGCAGATCGTCGGGATCGAGCCGGTCCTGATGCTCGAAGAGCAGATCATGCATTTCCCAGAACTTGCCCTGCGCGCCTGCTGCCTCCGCCGCCTCGGCTGCCGGCTGAGCGTGCGGGTGGATGCTTGTGATCGGGAAGTGGCGCACCACCAGCCGAAAATCGGGAAACTCAGCCCGGATCGCGTCGAGCTGCTCGTGAGCTTCGCGGCAGTGCGGACACTCAAAGTCGACATACTCCACGATCTGCACGGGCGCGTCGGTCGGGCCGCTGCTCCAATCCTCGTCACCGATCGGCGTTTGCAGCATCAGATCCTCATCCTCCATGCCCATCCTCCTGTAGCCGCTTCAGCGCATTAAAGACGATATTGAGGCCGGGCGAGATGCCGGGATGCTCGCCAACCCAGGTATCGCGGATCACGCCCTGCTTGTCGATGAAAAAGAGCGCACGATTGGAAATGCCAAATTGATCGAGAAACACGCCGTACTGCTGCGCGACGCCGCCGTGCGGCCAAAAATCGCTCAGCAGCGGAAACGTGATATTTTGCTGCGCTGCCCAGGCGCGGTGCGACTCGCGGCCATCCACGCTGACGGCCAGCACCTCGGCGTCCTGGCTGCGGATCTCGTCAAGCGTTTCCTGGTAGAGCGAAAGCTGGCTGGTACACACGCGCGACCAGTCCGCCGGGTAGAAAGCCAGCACCACGTTCTTCCCACGGTAATCGCTGAGCTTCACCGGCTGGCCCTCGCCGTCGTTCAGCGTAAAATCGGGCGCTGGTGTATTCGGTTGCAACATATCACCCATCGATCATCCTCCTGCTCGCTGTTTATGCGCGTATGCAGCGCACACGCCGCTGTGTTCAATTGTACGCCCGAAACGATCATACCAACGCTGAGCGCGAGAATACGAGATCAAGTTTGGTTTGATCGTTGACAAAGGAGTAGGGAGATGATAGTTTAGGTGTAGCCCACGTTCCGCTCTAGCCTCGCATCTCACCCAACATTGCATTCCAGCCCGGCGTAGCCCGTGCCTACGCCCACCTCAAGCGACCGCTCAATCTCATACATGGCTCGGACTGTCTGCTCGGTTTCCCAAAGGAGGCTCCTTATGGCGTCGCGGACATGG
>JAFAYS010000549.1 GCA_019240175.1 Chloroflexota bacterium
ACGGAGTTATCTGGAGCAAGCCTGTAGCATCTTTGAACGGCGACTCGGTTTGCAACATCCCGACACGCAGCAGATCCGCTGGACACTTATGAGGCTTGATTCGGATCAAGACGCGACCTGCTCGCTCTAGGGTTAGAGTATTTGCTATTGATCTCTGACTCCCGGTTCCTGCGAGGTTCACAAAATGAGGTTCTCCCAAGACTTTGGAGATGGTTTAAGCGAAGCTCAGCTGAGTTATGCATCAGAGTAACTGGTACAGAGATGGCCAATTATGGAAGGGACTAACACAGCGATTGGAGCCTATCCGGGAGCCGACGAACTGGCATTTCCTAATAGTTTGGGTGGATCAGGATTTGGGTGCAGGTCAAACAACATTAGCCTCTACCGTAATGATATGGAAAGTGCGAGATGAAAGATCTCAGGATGCTCAATGTCGCTGTGCGCACCAGTGGGAAATGTGCCGTTGTTAATCACACTTGCTCCATCAATGTTAATGCATGTTACGCCTGCGAGGTTACCCCAGTTATAATTCTTATTGAGCGGCTGGATATCGATAGCTCGGAATGATTGATCCACCAGTCCCTGCGCCCCGTTGGCTCCTATAGAACCATATCGATCTCGTGATATCTTGTACGCTTCGGCTGTCTCAGCAGCGCCGGCTAACTCATAGATTGCCTCGGAAAATGGTGACGCCAGTCTCATCCCCGCCGCGTAAAACACGCGGTTGGCGGTATCATGCTGCGAGTAGATGGTGACGATTGGGTTTTTCACCAACTTCTGCTGGAGAATTGCGCTATACCGGCCAACAGCACCACGAGCAACTGGAATGTTATTGCTAAAGGAAAACTGGCTGAAGGCACCTAGGAGGAGCACAAGCGTATCCACCAATGGGTGCTCCAGATCGCTGGCACCGGCAGCTGGGAAGACTGCTGCACTCACAAGCTTCGCTCCAAAGCTATGCCCCATGAGATGAATACGCACGCTATGGTTCCGCTTCTTGAGCTCTTGCCTGAGACCAACCAGGAAAGGATAAATGCCCGTCTCGCCCACGATCGCCGCCCGGCCTTTCATCTGCCAGAAGGTGAAGGTGCGGAAGACATCCAGTAACCGGTCAAAGATGCCGAGGCGCTCGTACTCCTGGGGCGCGGCGCTGAGCTCGGCGGTCAGGCGCTGCGCTAGCTCACTGATTGGTGCACTTAGGACATTCACGGTCTCGATATTATCATTGTGCGGGTCGGTGGTCTTGTATTTCTTGAGCAGTCGTAGGAACTCCTCGACCTCGTGCTGAGGTGGTGGTCCCGCCTGGAACATCAGATCGTATAGGCGACCAAAGTCACGCACATAATCAAGCCCATAGACTCCTTCCGGGTCCATAATCGGCTGGTATTGTGCGATAAAGGCGGTCCGCTGCACAGGGTCTACGGCGACCTTTGGCGAGGGAGCTAGCGCCGACTCAGGGACCTGGACAGCGGGTAGCTCATCGGCTGGTGTGCCGGGTCTCCGCAGCTCGAACTCACCCTCGCCCCCACCAGTAGGAATAGCAGCACCTCCCGCTGCGACCATCTGCGCAACGTCCCCGGCCCAAGCTTTGGAGGGCCAATGCACGCCAGCGAACAGACTATGGTAGCTGGGGTCGTGGACCTTCTGCCTCGCCACCTCGCGCATGCGCTGAATCCAGCCAAGATACGTGGCTTGACCTTGATTGATGTCATTGTTCCAGCCATGCGCAAGAATCCATAGGTCGGTAACTGGATGAGCATCGTCGACTATCGCCGCGAGCAGTTCCCGCTGCTCGCCGAGATTGATCGGGAAGCCTTCGCTGTTGAACGAAAGCGGGAAATATTCCTTAGCCATGATTGCTCTCCTCTACAGCGGTGGCCGTCGATGCACGCGCTTCACGCGCATCGAATGCTGCCAGGAGCGCCTCGGCGAGAGACACGCCGGTCTCCTCGTCGGACGCGGCCAGGTTGTCGAGATCTGGAAGGACTGGCGAGGGAGTTTCGTCATCTTCGGACTCGCCGCGGCGTGTGCCTGGTTTTCGCTGCGCTAGGATTTGCTCTACCAGCTGGTCCTGTGTCGCGAGCTTGCTGTTAGCGAATGTATTAAAGAGCGTCCCAGGCTCTTGTTGAAACGCCAGCTGAGCTGCTGCCAACAGCTCCCGCGGCCCGCCGCCGCTCAATGGACTGCCCGGCGACAACAAGTCGCTGGCGATGGTGCTGGCGAGACGCTGGTTCGCGCAGGTCCAGCGGATCGAATCCAGCTGTATCAGTGGGCTACCAAGTCGCGTATATGGCGCATCCAGGATCGCCGCGACGACCGCCGGAACGTCGTCGACGAGTTCGCTTTGCACGTAATCCTGAATTGCAAAGACTCCGGGCTGTTCGGGTACCGGACGTCCGTATGTCGCATTCCAGGTCTGCTTTAGACTCTGCGCCTCATCGACGAAGCCGATCTTCTTCAACGCTTCGAGCGCGATGCACATGCGTACGTGGGGTGGTGGGTAGCTGGGATCGTTGGAGAAATCCAGGATATCCTTGGTCGTCGAGGAGATCCGTATCATGAGCGCACCGGCGAAGGCGGGTCCTAGGCAAAGTACAGCGTACAGATCGGCAAATATCTCTGGGCTCCATGACAGCCAGGAGTTTTCGATGCGGTCGTTGGCGATCGATGCCTGTTTCAAACTAGCTGTATAGTCTTTGGCTAACTCTAGCTCGTTGTCGAGTAGGTGGCCAGTCTCGTGGGCAAGAAAGAGGGCTTCCGGCAGAAAGGTGCTTTCGAACCAGGGCAGGCTGATCAGCGGAATGACGATCTTATTGAGGCGCTTGCGCGCAAAGAGCGGATCCTGCGGCGTCCGTCCCTCGCGCATGTCCACGGTCTGCTCGATCGGCAGGTCTGCATGACGGAACGAGGCAGCCGGTGACCAATCGCTGCTAAAGAAGGTCAGCGGTGGCTCCGGTACTTTCTCGGTGGACGCCGGACTATAGAAAATCCAAGCGAACTCGTCGAGAGCTTCAAGAAGCTGGTTGTGGGGTCCCTGTCGGGCCGCGAACTTTTGCCGGAAGAAATGCCAGATACGATGTACCTCAAGAATTAGGTACTCTACGCGGCGAATCTCGCGAAAGAAGCTGGCGCTGTCGGTAGGATTCTGCAGTTTCGTGACTTCGCGCTTGATAACCTTGATCATTCCATCCAGTTCCTTGGCTAAGCGCCGTACCTGCCGGTAATGCTTCTCTAGGGGCTGCTTGGCTTCAGACAACGCTCTCCACTTATTAAGCTCTACGTCAATGCTTCGCGCCTTCGTCTGTAGCTCCCAGCGTTTCATCGCTGTAAGCTGTGGTGGCATAATCATGCTGGCCTCCTTGCCCTAAGTTGGGAGTACCGGGTAGAAGAGCCCGATTTGCTGGCGAAGCCACTGATCGTCCTTTTGGGCGTAGACACGCCCGCGCGCATCATGAACCAGGGCATCGATGCGGCTGATTGTCAGGGTGTCGGCCTTAATGAAGTCCGTAAGCAGATGGTCGCCGATTGCGGTTGCGCGCGGGCCAATCGTTATCACAACGCACATAGAAACGCGAGCAAGAGCTGCGGCGTAGGTGTTGAGCAGCATACCAACGCGAATATCTTCAAACGTCGATCCGGCGGACAGCGCCTCGATGATGATCACGCTCCGGATGACGCTGAACCTGCGGAGTAGATGAGCCAGCAGATCTGGAGTCAG
>JAFAYS010000706.1 GCA_019240175.1 Chloroflexota bacterium
TCAAAGTGCTAGGCACCTCGCTTCAGCCGTTGAACCAGCGCGCTGAGTGGCTGGTACCGCTCCAAGGGCTGCCACTCCCCGAGTCGGCTACAGTTTCCCAGCTGGATCTCGCCGCGCTGGTCGAGCTGCTGTCGGACGATCAGGCGCTTGCCGATCGTCGCGCCGAGCCGCTGCAAGCCACTGACGCACTACACCTGTTTGTAACCCGCGCCCGTCAGGCACAGCCGCGCTTCCAGGCCACCCGCGCGGATATCCCGGCGATTCTTCAGATCTGCCGGCTGGTCGACGGCATGCCGCTGGCGATCGAGATGGCCGCCGAGTGGATCGGCAGCCTGTCATGCAGCGAGATCGCCGAGGAGCTTGAGCACAACCCGATTATCCTGGCGTCATCCCGGCATGATGTGCCGCCGCGCCAGCAAAGCCTCGAAACGATCTTCGCGCAGACCTGGCGGCTGCTTTCGCCGGATGAGATCGAGGTTTTGCAGGGCTTCGAGCGCTTTAACAATCGCACGTCGCGCGAGATCTTACAGCAGATGTCCGGCGCTGCGCTGCCGGTCTTGACCGCGCTAGTGCAAAAATCGTTTTTATGGCGCACCTCCTCGGGCTGCTACCAGATGTCTGAGCTGCTGCGCCGCTATGTCGCGCGTTACGCGCACGAGATGTACGCCTAAACCTGCGCTTCTTCCCCTACAAGCTACTCCACAATCGACGCCCAAAATCGGCAGCTCCCCCCGTTCACGGAAGGCCAAACGGTCTTGCGTGGATTGTTTGTGCCTGCTCGATCGAACACCGTCCGCATTTCAACGTACAAGCAACTCTACGCACTGTTCGTCGTACAATGAGCTGTAGCTTTGTATGAGGGACGATCATGATGCGATCTGGATCTTCGCCAGCGGTCGAGCTTAAGGGCGCGGCCAAGAGCTTCGGCAATGTGCAAGCGTTGAAAGGTATCGATCTCGCGGTGCAGCCCGGCGAGACCGTGGCGCTGCTGGGACCGAACGGCGCGGGCAAAACCACCGCGATCAGTTTGATGCTGGGGCTGCGCCAGCCAACTGCCGGCAGCGTGCGACTGCTTGGCCGCGATCCGCGCGACTTCGCCAGTCGTCGCCATATCGGCGTGATGCTGCAAGAGTCGGGCGTGCCGCACACATTGAAGGTGCGCGAAGTCGCGGAGATGATCCGCCGGCTGTATGATCAGCCAATGGATACGATGGCCGCGCTGGATCTCGCGCAGCTGCGTGACAAAGCCGGTGCCCTGGTCGCGACGCTTTCCGGCGGCCAGCGCCAGCGCTTGTATTTTGCCCTGGCGATCATCGGCAATCCCGATGTGCTGTTCCTGGACGAGCCGACCGTCGGGCTGGATGTCGAGTCGCGGCGCAGCTTCTGGGAGCAGATCGAGGCGCTGGTGGGCGCGGGCAAAACCGTGATCCTGACCACGCATTATCTGGAAGAGGCCGACGCGCTGGCCGACCGCATCGTGGTGATCAATCAGGGCCTGATCGTCGCGCAGGGCACACCCAGCCAGATCAAAGCGACCGTCGGCGGCAAGCGCGTGCGCTTTCGCGCGCCCAACCTGAGTGACGATCGCCTGCACGCGTTGCCGGGAGTCCAGCGCATCACCCGCACTGGCGAGATGATCGAGTTCTACGCGATCGAGCCCGAGACGGCGCTGGCCAGCCTCTTCGCCGACGGCGTGGCCTTGAGCGAGCTTGAGATTGTCGGTGCCGGGCTGGAAGAAGCGTTCATGAATATTACTCACAGCCAGCGCGAGGAGCATAGGTTATGACCACCACGCCGATCTCGGAGCACACCCGGACTACCACGAGTCGCTCGGCCTCCGTGCTCACCTACTATATCTACTGCGAAGTCATGAAGCTGCTGCGCATCCCGGCCTTTTCGATCCCCACGCTGCTCTTCCCAACGATGCTGTTCGCCTTTTTCGGTCTGCCCAACATCGGCGCACAGATCGGCGGCATCGACGCAGGGCCGTACATCATGGCCTCTTACGGCGCGTACGCGATGATGTCGGTGGCGCTGTTCTCGTTTGGCGTCTCGATCGCCGCCGAGCGCGGCCTGGGCTGGAACAAGCTGTTGCGCACAACGCCGCTGAATCCGCTGGTGTATTTTATGGCCAAGACCGGCATGGCGCTGATCTTTGGCGTGCTGACGCTGCTGCCGCTGTTTGCCTTCGCCGCGATCGCGGGCGGCGTGAGCCTGGGCGTGCTGGCCTGGCTGCGGCTGATCGGGCTGCTGGTGGTGGGCATGATTCCGTTTGTCGCGCTGGGCCTGTGGCTGGGCTACTTCGGCGGCCCGAACTCCGCG
>JAFAYS010000711.1 GCA_019240175.1 Chloroflexota bacterium
GCCGCGCCGCCCCAGGCGTAGTACCACGACAGCAGATAGTGCGCGCTGTCGTAGCCGGTGCCAGCCGGACAGCTCGTCGAGGTGCAGCCGATGCGCTTGAAGTATTTGTCGAACATCGAGTAGCGCAGGTAATCGCCCATCTTCGCGGCTTTGGCGACCAGCCCATTGACGATCGGTGAGCCGCCCTGCTGATCGGCCCAAACCTTGGCCCAGTAGAGCGCCTGAATCGCGCGGGCATCGGCGTCGGGCGCGTTGGTGTAGCGCCACTGGCGGGTGTAGGAGCCATCCCTGGTAAACAGATCCAGGAAGCCGTTCGGCCCGCCGAAGCTAAAGGCGTCCCACGACGGATGCGGCACCGTTTCCCACACCGACTCCTGCGGCCCGCGCTGGAAGGTGTTGATGTAGGCCGGTCGGGTCGTGCCGTTGCCGCGACTGCCGTAGCCGTACCAGTTATCCACGTCGAGCAGCCAGTGCATGCCGTACACATCCGCCGTGCCGTAGGCGCTCTTCAGCTCGTTGCCGATCGGATCGACGCCGACTGAGACGCCGGTCTGTAGCTGCGACGGATATTGATTCGGCGTGTCGTACTCGCTGGCGTAGGTCGCCGGCTTGGACGCATTGTAGAAGCTGTTGGTCGGCTGATCCTGCGTCGTCGGGATGATGTATCGCTCCATGTTGGCCCAGGCATCGGCCAGCGGCTGCCAGTTGCCGGTCACGCGGCCATACATCGCCTCAAGCCAGATCCAGTAGCTATACGCCTCGGAGGTCGTCTCGTGGCCGTAGTCGGGCGCCTCCACGATCAGGGTCTCGATCGAGTGATACGGCACACCCTCGGGGCTGAAATAGCCGTTGGCCGGATCGTGGATCTCGTTGTACAGCTCAAGGAAGCGCGCCGTGTAAGCGTCGTTCGGCGGCGGTGTTGGCGAGGGACTTGGTGAGGGACTTGGCGACGGTGAGGGACTTGGCGATGGCTGTGTGCCGCCCGGCTCGGTGCCCCAGATCAGCGTGCCGTTGCGGTAGAGCGTCACTTTCGCCCAATCAGCAAAGGCGGTTTTAGTCGGATCGAAAGAATAGTCGCCGGTCTCGTTGTAATTCGTCCAGTCGTTCTTGGCGAAACGATTCTGGATCTCGCCGGTGCTGCCGCCAGCGGCCAGCGTGCCGCCCGTGAAACCGACTTCCAGATAATAATCCGCCACCCCCGCGACCGGCGTCGTGAGCTTGACGAAGCGCGCGGTGATGTTGGCGCAGCCCACGGTCGCGTAGTCGCACCAGTAATTTTGCGGCTTGTCGCCGTCGATGGTGTACCAGTAGCGGATCTTTAGCTCGCTGAGCGGCACACTGCTGGTCGTCGTATTGATCACGCTGAGGTGCGGCTTGATCTGGTTGTCGCCCGCATTCGTGTCGGCGGCGCGATACTGCACTTTGAGCGTCGTAACGCCGATCGTGCGCGTTGCCGAGAGTGGCAGGATCGAAAAGACAAAGATCGCGAGAATCGTCAGGATCGGGAGCCGTTTCATCGAAACCTCCAAGCTGCCCTGCTGGGAGCAGGGCCAGTGTATTCGGTTTTGACGAGTTGAAAGTGGGGGGCTCCGCAGGTGTGAGCGCGGACGCGGAGTTTTTCCGCGTCCGCTCCATAGATCTTGCGCCTAGGGCTCGGTGCCCCAGACGAGCGCGCCGTTGCGATAGAGGGTGACGCGCGACCAATCGGCGAAGGTGGTCTTGGTGGGATCGAAGGAATAGTCGCCGGTCTCGTTGTAGTTGGTCCAGTCGCTCTTAGCAAAGCGATTCTGGATCTCGCCGGTGCTGCCGCCGGCTGCCAGTGTACCGCCCGTGAAGCCAACTTCCAGGTAATAGTCGGCGCTGGCTTTGGGCGTCGCAAGCTTGACGAAGCGGCCCGTTACATTGGCACAGCCGACCACAGCGTAATCGCACCAGTAGCTCTGCGCTTTATCGCCGTCGACGGTGTACCAGTAGCGGATCTTCAATTCGCTCAAGGGCACGCTGCTGCCGCCGGTGTTGACGATGTTGAGATGCGGCTTGATCTGGTTATCGCCCGCGCTGGTATCGGCGGCGCGATACTGCACCTTCAGTCCGCCTGGCTGCGGTGACGGGCTTGGCGACGGCGAGGGACTCGGGCTTGGTGACGGCGAGGGACTCGGGCTCGGGCTTGGGTTCGGTGACGGACTCGGTGACGGACTCGGTGACGGACTCGGCGAGGGATTTGTGCCGTCCGGCTCCAGGCCAAACACGCGCACGCCGTTGTTGTAAAGCGGAATGTTGGTCACTTTGACCGGCTGCGCGCCGGGTGTGGCCGTCACGCCCTGATACGACCAGTCGTTGGCTGGATTCCACGCGCCCGAGCTGGCGATGCGGAACTGCACCTCTTTCTTGAAGGCCGACTGGCCACCCGGATAGATCTTGGTGCCGGTGCAGTTGATCGTCACGTAGTAGGTGCTGCCCGAGTAGAGCGTCGGGCCGGTCGGCGCTGAGCACTGATTGTAGGCCGAGCTGACTGTGATCTGGCTGGGCGTCACGCCGGACTCCAGCGTGAAGAAGTAGCGGAACGAGCCTTTGTCGAGCATTCGCGCGGGCCAGCCTGACTTGTTCATGATGATCGCTTTGATCTCGGTGAAGTTCGTGCCCGAGGCGTTCACGCCGGCTTGCACATACATCTCGTCGTCGTCGCGGGTTTCGCGCGCCGGGAACGAGGTCAGCGGCGTACCGCCGTACTCCTGGTACATACGCGCCAGCGCGCCGGTAAAGCCCGCGTTGTAGTCGGTCGCGACCTCGTTCATCACATAGTCGCTGCGGCTATCGGTGTAGCCGTCCGAGGTGTTGGGACCGCCGACAAGCGCGCCGTAGAGAATGTGGCGCTGGTTAGGCGGCTCGCCAATGTTATCGGTCCACGAGCCATGTGATGTGCGATGGTGCGGGTTGCGCGGCGCGTTGGTGCCGAAGCCCACGACATAGCTGCTGTTGCGTGGATTCGACCCCAGCATATAGTTGATCTGGTTGACCGCGAAGTCGTGGTAGCGCGCCTTTTTGGTCGCATCGGTCAGCGAGTCGCTGTAGTTGAAGGCGATAAACGCGGTGTTGGCAGCGTAGCGCAGCGATCCCCATTGATCCAGCCAGGCCAGACCGCCGGGCGTGTAGGTCACGCGCGCGCCGTTGACGCCGATTGTCCAGAAGTCGAGCCAGCGCTCGGCGTCGTCCTTGTACTGCTGCTTGCCGGTCAGCTTGGCCAGCAGCACATAGCTGCCGTAGGATTTATCGTCCCAGGCATGCGTCCACTTGTAGGACTTGACCGTGCTCTGCGGCTCGGTGCCCAGGTTCGGATAGTAGGCCTCGGCCTTGGCTAGATAGGTTGGATCGTTGGTCGCGCGGTACAGCCAGATCGCGCCCCAGACCAACTCGTCGTTATAGCCGCTCCACGAGTTGTAGAAGCTGGACGCGTCGGTGATGCAGCTTGAGTACTTGCCGCGATAGGTGTCGGCGAAGCTGTACAGCTGCTTGGCGTGATTCAGCAGCGTGTCGGCGTAGGTCGGATTGGTCGCGCGGAATGCGATCGACGAGGCGGCCATCGCGGCGGCAGTCTCACCCGCCAGATCCGAGCCGGGGCAGGATGCGTCGATCTTGTACGACGGACGCGCCATCTGCATTACTTCAGCCGGGCCCCACCAGGCGTGGTCAGCGCCGCCGTTGCCGATCTGTCCATACAGCTCGTTGGGCGCGGTGTGCGCTTTGATGAAGTAATCGTTGACCCATTTGAGATTGTCCAGGATCTCGTCAAGTTGGCCGCTGGTGTTGTACGCGCTGCGATAATCGACGACGCTCCAGGCCAGCATCGTGGCCGAGCCGGCCATCGGAAAGCCGAACTTGACATGATCGCCGGCGTCGTACCAGCCGCCGGTCAGATCTTTGCCGACATCAGCGCCGTCAGTCAGGCCGGAGTCGCCGCGCCACTCGACGCGATTCGTGCTCGGCAGCCGACCGGAGCGCTGGGCTTCGTAGAAAAAGATCGCTTTTTGGAGAGCTTCGCCGTAGTTATGCACAGGCGCGGCGCGCAAGGAGATTACAGGAAAACGTATCAGCGCGGCGATCAGGAGGATCGCGGCCAGGGGGATGCTGCGTCGTAGCACGCGCTTAGCTCGTGGATAGGTGGTGGTCATGGAGAACTCCTCAATCGTTCTACATTCGTCCCGATTCCTACAGACACTCGACAGTGAGTAACCACCTTTGTTGCCGGATGACTACCTCCTTAGCGGGGGGTTCATGCAGAACAGGAATCGTAGTGCTTCTCTGGTTTTATTGCTACGATGATTAGATTTTGAGAATGTTTGCTCCTTATTCAGAAACGAAGACGCAAAAATAGAATATCAACATACAGTATATTGATATGATTGAGTATATTTTGTTTATTTTAACAAATATTTACTGAAACACAAGCAAATATTTGTGGCGAAATTGTGGCGTTTCTTGTTCGTTCATGGCTTATTCAATTTGCCGTTCGAAACGATAGCCATGACCCCAGACGGTGGTGATATAACGCGGATGCTTAGGATCGTCGCCGAGCTTGCGTCGCAGCCGTTTGATCACCGTGCGCAGCGCCGCATCGCCGATCACATCGTCGCTGCCCCAGATGACGCTCAGCAGTTCGGTATCCGTGACCAGCCGTCCGGTGTAGCGGATCAGATAGGACAGTACGGCGAACTCACGTGGTGTCAGCAAGATCTCTTCGGCGCCCAGCCACACGCGATGCGCCACATTGTCGAGAACCAGCTGTTTCATAGCTACATTTGCATGATGAAGCATACAACTCCGTATTCTGCATTCAGCTTAGCTATAGGTTGAGAAGCGGCTCTGGGGGCTGAGCCGCGCGTTCAGTACTCGCCGGCGCGCCGCTTGAGCGCGTACTCGATCGCCCAGATCGCTTGAGCGCGCATGTACATGCTGGCGCGGAAGCGCTTGTCGGCGTACCAGGCCTCGGGCGTGCGGAACCAGAATCCCGCAGTGTTGTAGGTCACGTTGTACGCGCCCCAGGCCGTCTGCCAGCCTTCTTGCTCCAATCCTTCCTGCAACATCAGCGCGGCTAAGGCGTAGGTCGTGCCGCACCAAACCTCCTCGGCCTGTGGATCGCTGGTATCCACCTGTCCGTCGGGCGTCATGCCGTTGACCGCGCCCATCGCGCCGTCGGCAAAGCGAATCACGTTGAAGTCGAAGACCGTACGCAGCGCGCTGATGATATGCTCGCGCGGCGCGACAGACGGGAGATTCAGCGCTTCGGCGTACCACTGGCCCACCAACTGATCCGCCATGATGCTTTCGCGCTGCGGATTGTCGCCGGTGTTGTAGCGATAATATTCGCCGTTCCAAAGCTTGGCCTCGTAGCTGGCGCGGGCCTGATCGCACCACTCGCGGTACTCGGCGGCACAGCCGGGATCGCCTTGGATCTCGGCCATCTGGCTAGCCGCCTCAAGCGCCGCGATCAGCAAACTGCCGCTGTACGCGCTCGCACCTTCCATCGACCAGGTATCGTAGGTTTGATCTGCGCCGTAGTGATCGAGCAGCCCGTCGCCATCGCGATCGAACTGGCGGATGTAGTCCAGCGCGATCGGGATCGTGGGCCAGAGCTGGTCCAGCAGCGCGCGATCCTCAAGCAGCAGGTAGTCGCGGTAGGCGCGCAGCACATACTTGAGGTTAAGATCTTTCCAGTCGTTGATGTTCTGCCAGGCGTAGGCGTTGCTGCGCAGAAACGGCGAGTCGAAGGGCGCGCCGAGGTCGTGGGGCAGCGCACCTTTGAGCTTGCGCGGCGCGATCTCGTTGGTCGCCTGGACGGTAAACTCGCTCAGATCTTCCTGCTCAACCGTCGCGGCGAACTGCAGCATCTCCTGGCGCTCAAGCTCGGGCCACAGTTGCAGCATCGCCCAGGAGCTGTAGAAGGCGACGTCGTGGGTGGCGTAGAAGGGATAATCGTAGCATTCCAGGTAGGCGAACAGATCCGAGCGCTGCTCGCTCTCGGGCGCGTCGACCGGGCCGTCGACCCACAGCGTGCCGCCGTCGACCAGATAGTACAGCTCGTTGAAGAGCGCGGTTTTGTACCACTCGGGCCGCTGCGGATCGGCCAGGATCGGCTCCTGCCAGGCTTTGATCTGTCGCCGCCAGCCGCGATAATAGCGCAGCGCATCGGTCGCGATCTCCCAGGCGTTGGTGCCGGTGTCGTCGTAGAAGCGTGTGTAGCGTTTGTGCCAGCGTGCGCCGTCGGGAAAGCTGACGACCGGCAGATCCCAGGCCAGCGCAAACGGCACGGTTTTAGTCTCGCCTGGCGCTAGCTCGAAGCTGATTGCCAGCGCCGCGCCGATGCGCTCGTCGCCGCTCACGGTTGGATCGTCCACGTTGTCGAGCTGTCCGTCGCCGGCGAAGTCCTGCCACAGATCCGCGCCGCTCCCGTCGATCGTAAAGCGGCTGCGATAGCTCACGGTCACGCCCGGCATTTCCACGGCGGCGATCGCCAGCGATCCATCCCAGGGTGCGCCGCTGAACTCGTGGTCACGCAGCATCTCAACGCCCTGAAGATGGCCTTCGCGGCGGAACGCGTTGTGGTTGTGAACGAGCAATGCTGCGTCCCGACCGCCGGCGATCGCGCTGCCGAGGAGATTTTCCCAGGTCAGCATCAGGCCCACTTTGACCCAGCTGCTGCCGGGATTTTCGACGCGCCACTCGAAAACGCCGACCGGAAAGCTGCTCTCGCGGTCGTTGCCGGGAATAACTGGCGAGAACTGCTCCTGCGTCAGGCGGATCGGCAGCGCGTCTGAGGTGTAATCG
>JAFAYS010000896.1 GCA_019240175.1 Chloroflexota bacterium
TCGGCATGAGCGTCGTCGCCATGAGCAGCAGCGCCACCACAATCGCGCCGGATGCCACGAAGCGCCAGCCGAGCAGATCCGGCACCTCGATCATCGCCGCGTTCCAGGTGTGCTCGCGGTTGAGGTAGCTCTGGTGGACCAGCAGCAGCAGGCTCGCGCCGGTGAAAATGTAGAAGAGCGCCGCCGGCGGCTTGGGCGAGGCGTAGGTCAGGTTGACCAGCAGCACCAGCGCGTTCACGATCAGCGGCGTCCACGACCAGCCACGCCGGATCAGCATCCACATCGTGCCGTAGGCCAGCGCCCACGACATCAGCGCCAGCACGGTGATGAAGAGCAGCAGATCTTCGCCGGTGCCGCCGTTCGCTAGAATGCGCGTCAAAATGATCGCTCGGATCAGGATTTCGATCGCCTGATCCTTCCAGGTCGGCAGCGCCTCGCCCAGCAGCGGCCCAATGCGATTGACGGCCCAGGCCACGCCCAGCACCACGCTCAAGCTGTGCGCCAGCCATTTGGGCAGCCAGCGCGCCTGCGCAAAGCCCGCGCCCACGATGATGCCGCCGAACGCGACGACCAGCAGCAATTGCAGGCCACGCGCCCAGTTCGATGCCACAATGCTCTGCACGGTCGATAGCGTCATGGCCGCGCCGAGCAGAATCGTGATCAGAACTGGTCCAAGTTGGGAAACGCCGGTCGCTGGCCGACGCCGATGAAGCACTGGTGTTACTACTGCCATAGTGTCTGAGATGGAGATGTCAACGCCTGTGACGCGGCAACATCCGCCATAATTAAGCGTTCAGCTTGGGAAATACTCGGTGCGCGTTGTCCCAGGTTGTTTGTACAACGTCGTCATATGGTATACCACGCAGCGCGGCGATTCGTTCAGCCACGAAGTGAACTCGCGCCGGCTCGTTGCGCTTGCCCCGGTGTGGATGTGGGGAAAGATACGGGCAATCGGTCTCGATCAACAAGCGATCGAGCGGAACGCGCTGCGCGACTTCGTGGAGCTCAGTTGCTTTGGGGAAGGTAACCGGGCCGGCCAATGAGATATACGCGCCTAGCTCAAGGCAGGCGGTGGCATAGGCCCAGTCGCCACTGAAGGCATGCATCACAATCGTCAGGCCTTGCGCGAACTCGGATAGAATCCGCACGGTGTCGGCTTGGGCCTCGCGGGCGTGGATCACCACTGGCAGCTTCTGCTCACCTGCGAGCGCGAGCTGCTGCCGAAACAGCGCGTGCTGTGCATCCTGCGGCGCGCGGTTATGGTGATAATCCAGGCCAATCTCGCCCAGCGCGACGACCTTGGGCTGCTGCACCAGCGCGACGATCTCGCGCAGATGCTCGTCGGTCGTCTCAAGCGCGTAGTGCGGCTGAATCCCGGCGGTTGCAAAAACCTGAGGATGCTCGGCGGCAAGCGCGTCGCTGGCGTAGCTCGACGGCAGGTCGTAGCCGATGTTGATCAGCCGGGCGACGCCAGCAGCTGTGGCGCGATCCAGCACCTCGGCGCGATCGGCGTTGAAGCTGTCGATATGAATATGGGCATGCGTATCGATCAATGGCACATAACGATTCTACCATAGAAAGGTGGTAAAAATCGAGCAGCGCATGATTGATAGGCTCTGCACGCCGCGTTACATCTTGGGCGATGCTGTAGGATCAGGCTGAGAAGACATGCAAATTCACGAAGATCGATCGCGCAGCTGGCGCAGCTTGGTGCTGAACAAGCTTCGGTGAGTCGCATAGATCAGCGCCATGATGCCGCTCATCGCTGCCGGAACATAGAGCGTGGCGTAGCGGAACGTATGGAAGAGGAAGCTCCCACCGATTCCACCGCTCAGAAATGCCGAGATCACGACGAAGCTGATATGCAGCCTGTGCCTTTCAACTGGTGCGCGGGAGAACATCTGGCCAACAAAGATGCCGAGATCCGTAAACATTCCCGTGAGATGCGATGTGCGCAGGACGTTGCCGCTGTAGGTTGAGACCATCGCATTCTGGAGACCGGACGCAGCACAGGCCAGGTACATGCCGAGGATCAGGTGACGATTGAGCAGCGGCACCGCTCCCAGCAACACCAGCGACTCGATCACCAAGGCGATGCCATAGCGGCGTGCAAGCGTGAGTGGATCGTCCTGGATGATCGCACCGCTGATGGCAGCCCCGCCGACGAACGAGCCGATCACGGCCAGCAGATGCCAAACGCTCGGCCACTGTGCTTCCGTAATCGCGGCAGCCAGCAACGAAGTTGTGCCGGTGAGATGCGTAAATGCCTGGTGCTGAAAGCTCAAGACGCCGACGACGTTGATCATTCCTGCGGCGCAGGCAAGAATCCAGGCGACTGCCCAGGCCCAGGCTGGTAAGCGTGTATTCATAGGATGGTATTCGTAATGTGGTTGTACGCCGAAGCTTCCAGAGCCTGCTGCAACGTCAACCGGAATAGTCGATGTTCTCTGGATACCTGAAACTGAGGCAAGCAATATTATACAGGAATCACATCGCCGTCTAGGCTAACCGGATGGCGCGTTGGTCCTGAGATTGAGGGTGTGTGTGAAGCACATAGTATTACTATCGATCCATGGCGCATAACGACTCTACCATAGAAAGCCGGTTACCAAGGATGTCAGAAAAACTTGACATGAGCAAGGAAGCATGCTAGCATCCATGATGTCGTAAAAATTTGACATCAAGTCAAATAGATATGACACTAGACTGGAGGGGATTTTATGGCTTTCTCATTTCAAGAAAAAAGCCTGTGGTTGATGTTCATAAGTCTCATCGGAGGCTTCGGTTTCTACTTTATGACGGTATTGCCGAATGACTCAGCGGACGTGATGCCGCATCAGGTCGTAGTCTTCGTGCTCGCGGTTGTATTGCTTGTTATCATGCAGATCGTAGGGCACATCGTGATCACGATCGTGGACCGGCGTACCGAGACGGATGAGCGGGACCGGCTGATCGGGCTGAAGGGTACTCGCAATGCAGGGTACGTGTTGGCGACGGGTGTTTTCCTCGCGCTCTGTACAGCGCTGTTGACAGAGGGCAACTTCGTATTCACGCATGTGCTGCTGGGGTTTTGGGTGTTGGCGCAACTGGTGGAAATTGGGTCGCAGCTGGTGCTGTATCGGCGAGGGGCCTAAGCGATGGGCAAGGGTGCAGGCCGCATCACGAACACTATCCGCGCGCTACGGTTCCATCAGGGCGAGATGACGCAGCAAGAGCTTGCGGATCGGATTGGCGTTACGCGTCAGACAGTAAACGCGATCGAGGGGAATAAGTATTCACCATCGCTGGAAGTCGCGTTCCGTATCGCGCGGGTATTCAATGTTCC
>JAFAYS010000917.1 GCA_019240175.1 Chloroflexota bacterium
AACCTAACGGAAGAACAAAGAACAGAGAACAAAGGGAAGTACCAAAAACCCCTTCGCCTGCCGCAGCGGGAGAAGGGGAAGACGAGTGCAACGAGGTAGGGGATGAGGGCCTGTTTCTTCCTCCTCGCCTGCCGCGCCCGCAAGCTCCCGCGCCTGCGGCCATGGGTCGGAGGTGAGGGCCAGCGAATCCACGCACAAAAAAACGGGCGGCTAAGCCACCCGTTCGTCCTGCCCCACACTGTTTTGTTACATCGTGCGCTCGCGGTAGCGGCTGAACAGGTGCCGCGCCTGCATGAACAGCGTGCGCCCGGCGTTGACATACGCCTTAGCAACGCTGGCCCGGTTGAGCGTCAGCGGCAGCGCCGCGATCAACATCAGGATCGACAGCGACCAGAAGAGCGGCGCAAACACGATCGAGCCGATGAAGTAGGCCACTAGACCCAGCCCGATCAGCGTGTTGAGCATCGAGTGGTCGATGCGCCGCTGCTGAAGCGAGCGCACCAGATCCGGGAAGTTGCCGATCAACAGCATCACACCGGCGATCAGCGCCAAATATGCTTGCAGTCCAGCCGTCAGCAGCTGATAGACAAAATAGATCGCAACGAGCACGCCAATCAGCGCGAGAATATACAGCCAGGTTTGACTATTACGATAGCGTCCGTTCATGGTCACATCCTCTTTCCATGCTTCATGTGAGCATTTGACGTGCCAGGTGTGACCAAAGTTGCAGCCCCGGACGATCGCCGAACGCTACTCGAAGACCGGCTTGACCCTGAAGTAGCCCTCGGCCTGATCCGGCGCGTTTTCCAGCGCGGCCTCAACCGGCAGCGATGGACGCACCTCGTCGGGCCGCACAATGTTGACCACATCCGTGACCTGCGCGGTTGTTGGTACGCCCGTTACGTCAACCTCTTGCAGCATATCCACGTAGCCCAAAATCGACGAAAGCTGCTGCTGCATGACCGCCAGCTCGTCGTCGCTGAGCCGCAGCCGTGCCAGCAGCGCAACCTTGCGCACATCCTCCATTGTCAACGCCATACTTGTGATCTCCTGAAGTAAAGTTATGGAACCAGTTTCAAGCTTTCGATACAGGTTCGCGAGCCGTCCGAGCCATCGCCGACGCTGATCGGATCGAGACGCAGGCGCTCGATCTGGCCCTGCCAACCGTTGGTCTCCGCCAGCGGCACGGTGTACACATGCACCGCGCCATCGCCGATCACGTCCCAGATCACCGAGCGCTGATCCGACATCGCGCCGTCCGCGCCGGCAAAAAAGAGCTGGGCTTGCTGATTCTGCGCGCTGGTGCGCATGGTAACCTCGACCGCTCTAAACGATCCCGCGTCCAGATTCAGCAGCGGACTGACTAGCGCCGGATCGGGCTGCGGATTGAAGCACCAGCCGCCATTAAGCTGTTCAGCCTCGATATTCGCTGCCTGCCAGCCCCAGTCAAAGCTTTGCCAGCGCCAGCCCTCGCCGCGCGCCAGCTCGGTCGCGTTGGGCAGCCGCCAGAAGTAGGTCGTGCCCTTGTGGACCACCGCTGGCTGCATCGACGTTCGATACGGCTGCCAAAAATCGTCGAGCATCGGCTGGTCGATCGGATAGCGCTGGTTGCGCTCCTGAAGCTCCATCGCCTCCTGCCCGACGATCACCGTCAGGCCGGCGTGCAGCCCGGCTTTGATCTCGCCGCGCAGCCGCTCAAAGGCCGCCGGAATATCGCCGCCGACCTCAAACAGCGTCGCGTTGAGCGTGCGCAGGTTGTGCCGATCTTCGTAGTAAGGCAGGTACAGCTCCATCACGCCGCCCGGCGAGATGATTAGATCGGCGGGCGCGGTCGCGGCTTTGATACCATCAGCCAGCTGGCGCTGCAAATCCTGGCTGGCATCGCCGCGCCGCTCGACGATCGGGTAGTTGTGCCAGACCATCAGCAGCGGCACCACAACCGAGACCAAGCTCACGCCCTGGCCCAGCCGCGCCGCCGTCGAGCGCGTTGCCAGCGCGCCCAGCCGCGCCACACTCAAACCAACCAGCAGCCACAGCGGCAGCAGCGTGCCGATCCAGAACTCGATATTTTCGCCTTCCCACCAGCTGAAAAAGCCGCCATAGATCGCGATCCACAGCCCGCAGATCGCCACAATGCGCGGCCAGGTGCGCGCCGCCGATGGTAAGCCCAGCACCAGCAGCACCAGGATCCCGATCCAGAACGGCAGCGCGCCCTCGGTCGAGATCGTGTTGCCCAGCCCAGCGCCGAGATCGGTCAAACGATCGCGGGTAGCGTGGCCCCACCAGCCGGTCTCGACAAAGAAAAACATCCACTCGCGCAGCTGGCTAAATGAGCGATAGCCGTTGTAGCCAAAGCCGACCAGCAGATAGCCCAGCGCAACGATCGCGCCGGCCAGACTGCCGCTGATCACCAAGCGCTTGATGCGCTCCCGCCAGCTCAGCGGACTGAGCAGCATGCCGGCGATCACGACCGGCACCAGCAGGCCGTTGGTCTGATGATACAGCGCCGCCAGCCCCAGGCTCACGCCCAGCAGCGGCGCGGTGCGTGTGCGTGGCTGCGTCACCAGCTCGATCAGCAGCGCCAGCGCCGCCAGCAGCCAGACCAGCGCCAAAATATACACCTCGACCTCGACCGAGAAGTACCAGACGCCGTAGTTGAAGAGCAGCAGACCCGCCGCCGTCAGCGCCGCCCACCACGATCCCGAGATGCGTAGCGTCAGACGGTAGAGGCCAAAGCCACAGGCCGCGCTGACCAGGCTATTCAACACTTTCAGCGCCAGCTCGGAGCCGCCGTCGTAGCCGAAGACGCGCCAAACCTGCCAGAAAAGCCAGCCGGTCGGGCTGTAGAGCAGATGATGCGGATGGAAAAAGAAGCCCGCGCGCTGGTCCACGTCGCGGATGTATGAGAGCGCATCGAAGGTATGCACGTCCGAGAGCGTGGGCAGGAACACAGCTAGCGCCAGCAGCGCCAGCGCCGAGGGCACGGCCCAGCGTGTCATTCTATTCGACAGATACCAGCGACGAGCGCCGGCTTGAGTTCGTTCGATCGTTTGTGTCGTCATCAGGCCCTGAGTATACCAGAAATGTACCTTTCGTCATTTGTCCCTTGTCGCGAGCTACGCGCTTCGGTATGCTTCCGCGTATGCAGCAACCGACGAAACAACTGCGCGGCTACGTCCTGGTGATGATCGCCGCGTGTCTTTGGGCGAC
>JAFAYS010001026.1 GCA_019240175.1 Chloroflexota bacterium
ATCTACGTCGTGCCCGCGCAGCCGGCATCGATCGCACGGTGATCTTTGCGGCGCAGCACAGTGACTATGCGCGCGCCAACGCCGGCGTCGCCCGCATCGCCAGCCGCGACCCTGAACGGTTTTTCTGCTTTGCCTGCGTGCATGCCAGCCGCGACGCTGGCCGGATTCGCGAGATGGTGTGCCAGGCGGTGCGGCGCTGGGGCTTTCGCGGTATTAAGGTGCATCGCGCTGAGGCTCCCGCCACGCGTGAGATTGCCGAGACGGCGCGGGCGTTCCGGCTGCCGGTGCTCTACGATATTACCGGCGAGGCATACTATATCGAGATGATCGCGGCGGAGTATCCTGAGGTTAACTTTATTATTCCGCACCTGGGCAGCTTCGCCGACGACTGGCGCGCCCACCGGCAGGTGATCGATCAGTTGGTACGTCTGCCCAACGTCTACGCCGATACCTCGGGCGTCAAGCGGTTTGATTATGTGGTCGAGGCCGTCAAGCGCGCGGGCGCGCACAAGCTGTTGTTTGGCTCGGATGGACCCTGGCTGCATCCTGCGCTGGAGTTACAAAAAATCCGGCTGCTTGAGCTGCCGCCTGAGCAAGAAGCGCTGGTGCTGGGTGGAAATCTCGCGCGGCTGATTCGGCATGTCGCTGCGCCGCGCAGACGGGAGCAGAGCAGCCCGCGTAAATCTCAGCTTTGAGCACGTTTGTGTGACACGGATGATCTTCCTGCTGAATTGCCTCCTCCATGAAGCATGTTCCAGCACTCCGAACAGGTGCCAGCAGCCTGGCACAGATCCTGATACATGCTGAAGCACCCCCCAAACTAAATCCATGATGTTTTAAACGGTTTTCTCAGCCGTGCAGAGCGCGAGTGTTCGGGCTCGATGCTCGGCTGCGCACCTGGTTGGCTATGGCAGCGTTCTGCTTTCTCTGTCTGCACCGTCGATCGCTGCTGCTCCTTGTCCGCGTGGAATAAGCAAGCTGCTCATGCTCGATAGAGGTTGGCTCCTGATGCAGGATCAGGAATGCGCGACGGGATTTACGGAGGAGGTATCATGAGGCGGACCAGTGTTACGCTTGCGGTGTTTGTAGCTGTGCTGATCTCGATTGCACCGATCCAAACATTTCCATCCCAGGTCCAGGCGATGACGACGGCGGCTGTCCCCAACCATAATCCACGACCGCTCCCGAATGGCACGAACTTGCCCTACTATGAATATCTTCCCGCCGGCTATGGCAGCGGGACGCTCTATCCGATCGTCGTGTTTTTCCATGGAATCGATGAGTGTGGGAACGGCACGACTGAGCTTTCGCGGGTGCTCAAGCTCGGGCCGCCAAAGCTGATCGAGGGCGGGAAGCAGTTCGATGCCATCGTGATCTCGCCCCAGCTTCCGCCAAACTCAAGCGGCGTGTGCGATAACATATCCTGGTCAACCACCATTACGACGCCCTTCGTGAATGCCATTTTGAACAAGTACGCTGTTGATCGTGATCGGGTGTATGTGACCGGCCTGAGTCTGGGCGGCGGTGGCGCGTGGATGTATGCCAAGGCCAATCCTGGCGTCGTCGCGGCGCTGGTGCCGGTCTGTGGGGCTGGTAGTAGCAGCACTGGATTTGAGGTGCTGCGCGGCATGCCGCTCTGGGCCTTCCACTACGAGGTAGATTCCAGGGTGCCGTATAGCTGGACAACTAGTAAGCTCGGGGTGATTACCGGAGTTAATCCCGAGATCAACCGGCCCACCGACAACCGCACACCGGGATACACGGGAGCTTTCAATGGAACCGGCTGGACCTGGCGCTTGGGCCAGGCTGCACCGCCCGCCAGTGAGAACCCAATCCTGACGACCTACGAGGGATCGTCGCACGCCGCTTGGACGCCGGCGTACAACAATCAGGCCATGTGGGACTGGATGTTCTCCCAGCGACGACCAACGAGCGCCGTCTTCCAGCAAGATTTCCAAAGCTCAACCAGCGTTGCCGCCTATCATACCGAAACGAATCCCAATGCTGGACAGTTCAACAACATTGGTGCCGAGGCGAACGGCGGAACGTGGTCGATTAACCAGGGACGGCTCCAGCTTGTGCGCACGGGGAGCACCGCCGACGATAATGATGCCGGCATCACTCGGCACACGGATCTTGCTGCCGCGCCGGCTGTGCTTCAGGTTGGCTTCGATCTTGGTGTGTCGGGCTGGACGACTAGTCCCTTCCAGTCGAGCGCAATGATCTTAAGCATCGGCAAACTGATCGAAACCAGGGACTATGGTTTGGGTGAAGTGTCGAATGATACCTTTCAAACGCTGAGAGTGAATGGTAAAGGCGGCGGCCAGTTTGCGATCGCCACAGGGACCGGCGAGTCTGCACCGTTGGCGGCGAACGGTACGCTGCATCGCGTCGAGCTGTTTCTCAACAAGTCGGCGACGGCTGCCAGCTACAAGGGACCGAACGGTGCAACGAGTACGGTACGAGCCGGTGGTGTGGCACTCTGGGTCGATGGTACGCTGATCGTGGAGGAGGCTGCCAGCAACGGCAGCGCAAGCACCTTAACCGACCTGCGGATGCGCTTCAGCGCGGGCGAAAACGCGACCTGGACGCTGGATAATGTTGTTGTGCGCAATGCCTTGCCCCAGTAGCGATCGTCACATTCACTACCCAAGCATGAACCACTGGCCCAAGCAGCTGGTGGTTCTTCTTTAACCGGGAGCAATTTTCCTGAAGGTCACCGAGTAAAAACAGGACTTTTGGTGGTCCTGATTTTGATGTATTTATACTTTATGATACAGCATGACTAATAAGTCACACGTTGAACATCAAGTCATCAGGGTTACGGCGCTGAAAAGCGTAACTGCTAAGCGCTGGAACACGAAAGAAGTTACTTTATGGAACAGCAGCCGCGCCGCCGACCGGGATTTACTCCGCATCGCCTTCTGTCGATGGAAGAAGTCTTCCAAACCTTCGGACAGTTCGCGGAGATGCGCGCCCACCAGCCGGTCTTTTACGATGAGCAAACCCGTCTCTGGCAAATATTCGGCTATGACGATGTGAATGAGGTCGTCACCAACTACAACCTCTTCTCGTCCGAGTCGCTGCCGGGCTTCTCGGAAGACACGTTTTTGCACGGCACCGTGGTCGCCACCGATCCGCCGGTTCACCGCAAGCTGCGCAATCTGGTCAACCAGGCGTTTACGCCGCGCGCCGTCAACGAGCTGGGTGGACGCGTCGCCGAGATCACGCAGGAGCTGCTGGATAAGGTTGTCGAGCAAGGCCGGCTCGATATCGTCTCCGACATCGCGTTTCCGCTGCCGGCCAAAGTGATCGCGGAG
>JAFAYS010001091.1 GCA_019240175.1 Chloroflexota bacterium
CCTTTTTGATCGGCGGGGCGCTGGGCGGCGCGGCAGGCGCGCTGTTCGTGATCAAGTACAACACGATCAATCCCTACGTCGGCTTTTTGTACGGCCTGAAAGCATTTACCGCAGCCGTGCTCGGTGGTATCGGCAACATCACGGGCGCGATGGTCGGCGGGATTGTGCTGGGCTTCCTGGAAGCGTTTGTGGCCGGCTATCTGTCGCTCTTCACGCGCGGCGCGTTTGGCGGCGCGGACTATGCCAGCATGGCCGCGTTCTTGATTCTGGTCGGCATTCTGATCTTCCGTCCGTCCGGCTTGCTCGGCGAGGCGGTCACGCAAAAGGTGTAGGGGGAGACGATGGCTTCAAGCGGACGAACCTCACCTCAGAGTGGCGGCCCACGTGAGCGTCTAGTGGCGATCCTGAGCGAAGGCTACACGCCCTATATCGTCGTGACGATCTATGTGCTGCTGTCGAGCGCCTGGCTGATACTGAGTCCTTTCTCAACGCTGATCTTCCTGGTGTTTCTTTCCTCGCTGCTGGCGATCTATTATTTCCCGGTTGCGACCTGGCTCAAGGCCCTGCTGGGCATCATCGTGCTAGGCATTGTGATGCCGATCGTCGGCAACGAGAACCAGGGCTTTCTGGATGTCGTGACGCAGGCGGGCATTTTTATCGCGCTGGCGCTGGGCCTTAATATCGTGGTCGGCTTCGCGGGCCTGCTCGACCTTGGCTACGTAGCGTTTTTCGCGCTCGGCGCGTATCTGTGGGGCATTTTCAGCACCGGCCAGATCTTGAATATTTTTCCCGGCGCGGAAGGCTCGCTGCCGCTTGGCGGCGGCTGGTTCTTTGTTTTCCTAATCCTGGCGGTGATTATTGCGGCGCTCGCGGGCGTGCTGCTGGGTCTGCCCGTGCTGCGGTTGCGCGGTGATTACCTGGCGATCGTGACGCTGGGCTTCGGCGAGGTGATCCGCCTGCTGGCGAATAACCTGGACAAGCCGGTCAATATCACCAACGGTGCGCAGGGCATCACCAGCATCGGCCAGGCACCGATGTTCTTCCAGCCGGTGATCACGGCAGTCGGGCTAGATCCAACCCCTGGCGCGGAGTATCGCCTGTACATGTATGCGCTGGCGATCATCATCGTGATGCTGACGATCGTCGTGGCGCGGCGGCTCAACGACTCGCGCATTGGTCGCGCGTGGACGGCGATTCGCGAAGACGAGACGGCGGCGATCGCGATGGGCGTGCCGCTGGTGCGCATGAAGCTGCTGGCCTTTGGTGCCGGCGCATCCTTCGCCGGCGCGATGGGCGTGCTTTTTGCCGCCAAGCAGCTGTTTATCAGCCCGCCGACCTTCGACCTGGTGCGCTCGATCAGTATTCTGGCGATGGTGATCCTCGGCGGCATGGGCAGCATCCCCGGCGTGATCCTCGGCGCAACTGTGATCACATTGCTCAACCTGCGCCTACTGCCGGATTTTGCCAGCCAGCTGACGCTCTGGCGCAACTCCGGGCTGCCGATCCCGTCGTGGTTCGATCCGGTCTCGTATCAGCGTCTGCTGTTTGGTCTGGTGCTGATCCTGATGACGATCTTCCGGCCTGAGGGGATTTTGCCCGAGCGGCGACGACGATTCGAGCTACATGAAGACGCCGCTGAGGGCGAGCAGATGGCCCAGGATTCGCAAAACCTGGTGCATCCCGACATCGGAATGAAGTCATAGCCTGAGGAGCGCTTAGGCGCGGCCTCATGCGGTAGACGAGGAAGGCAAGCCGTGGCATTGTTGGAAGCACAGCACATCACCAAGCGCTTTGGCGGTCTGACGGCGGTCAATTCCGTGTCGTTGGAGGTCGATCCGCACAGCATTATCAGTGTGATCGGGCCGAACGGCGCGGGCAAGACAACGTTCTTTAACATTGTCACCGGCATCTATCAGCCCGACGAAGGCACGATTACCCTGGATGGACAGTCGCTGGTTGGCCTGCGACCAGATCAGATTGCCGCGCAGGGCATTACCCGCACGTTTCAAAATATCCGGCTGTTCAACAACATGACGGTGCTGGAAAACGTGCTGGTCGGGCAGCATCCGCGTCTCAAGTCGAGTGTGTGGCAGATTCTGCTGCACTCGAGGGGTTTTAAGGAAGACGAGCGCCAGGCAGAGGAGAAGGCGCGCAAGCTGCTGGAATTCGTGCGCCTGGGCCATCGCCGCAACGATCTGGCGCGCAGCCTGGCCTATGGTGAGCAGCGACGGCTAGAGATCGCGCGGGCGCTGGCCTCAGACCCCAAGCTGATTCTGCTGGACGAGCCGGCGGCAGGCATGAATCCGCAGGAGACCGAAGAGGCGACCGATCTGATCCGCCGCTTGCGCGACGATCGCGGCATCACGGTGGTGCTGATCGAGCACGATATGAGCCTGGTGATGGAGATCTCCGAGCGCATCGTGGTGCTGGACTACGGCAAGAAGATCGCTGAGGGTGCGCCGCTTGAGATCCGCCGCGACCCGCGCGTGATCGAGGCGTATTTGGGTGCCGGTGCTGCCGCCGCGCTCGAAGCGCAAATGCCGCATGACGCGCCCAACACAACGACGACCAGCTCGCCGCAACCAGCGCTGCCGCAAACGCCCAACCAGAAGTGAGATAATCATGGCACTGCTCGAATTGCAGGATGTCCATAGCTACTACGGGAACATCCACGCCCTCAAAGGGCTTTCAATGGTCGTCAACGAGGGCGAGATCGTCACGTTGATCGGCTCGAACGGCGCGGGCAAGTCTACCACGCTGCGCACGATCTCGGGCCTGCTCACGCCGCGCCACGGCCAGGTGCTGCTCAACGGCAAGCGTATCGATAACATCCCGGCGCATGAGATCGTCAAGCTGGGATTGTCGCAGTCGCCCGAGGGCCGGCGCATCTTTCCGCGCCTGACGGTGCTGGAAAATCTAGAGATGGGCGCGTACACGCGGCCCGGACGCGACGGCGAGTTCGCCTCCGACCTTGAGCGCGTCTTCGATCTGTTTCCACGCATGAAGGAGCGTATTTCCCAGAAGGGCGGCACGCTTTCCGGCGGCGAGCAGCAGATGCTGGCGATCGGACGGGCGCTGATGTCGCGACCACGCATTTTGCTACTGGACGAGCCAAGCATGGGCCTCGCGCCGATCCTGGTCGATCAGATCTTCAGCATCGTCAAAGACATCAACAAGCAAGGCACCACGATCTTGCTGGTGGAGCAGAACGCGCTCAAGGCGCTGGAGATCGCGCATACCGGCTATGTGCTGCAAACCGGCGAGATCGTTTTCCACGATACCGCCGCCAACTTGCAGCGCAACGAGGTCGTGCAGCGAGCCTACCTGGGCGTGGACTAGCTGCCCATTATTCAATCGGAGTCGTAGAGCGAGGGACGTTCGGATGAGCGTCCCTCGTGCGTTGTCCGGCGTCGGGATGCCGCTATAAGTCGGCTATCAGCCCCAAGAATTAATTTCCGGGTATAATTGCGGGCGTTGTGCAACCGGCTGTATCACTACATCAAGCTCGACGCATCCGCGCACGCCGCCAGCGAATCGGCGGTGCGCTCTTTGTGCTGCCCGTGCTCTGGGCGCTGATCGCTGGCGCGCTGGCCTATCAGCTGCCGTTTCAAACTCGCATCGACGTCGGCAGCCTAGGCGATCAGTTTTTCTTTCAGTCTTCCGAGGCGCAGGGCCAGCTGCAAAACGATCTTGGGCGCTGGCACGTCGATCAGCTGGATCAGCCGGGTCGCAGCCGCTGGAGCCGCATCCGGGGCGCGATCACGCTGCCGGGCGTCGGGCAGGGCCGTGATCTTAAAGTAACTTTCTTTGCCGCCGGCTGGCCCGCTGACACCGTGCGCCAGGAGCCGCAGCAGCCGACCGTGACGGTTTTGGCCGGTCAGGAGGCCGTCGATACCTTCACGCCGACTGCGGATGCGATCGCGCCTTTTTCGGTAACGGTTCCCGCCGCGCTCCAATCCGGCCCGAACATCGATCTCACGCTGCGCAGCTCAGATACGTTTACCAACACAGCAACCTACGCCGACGCCCGCGATAAAGGCATTCGGCTCGACGCGATCGAGGTGGCGGCGAGCGGCTGGGGTGTGCGGCCCGACTGGTCGGTGGTGGGCGGGCTCGGCCTGGCAACCGCGCTGGCGATGGCTGCCACGCTCACGGTCGGCGCGGCTCCGGCTTCCGCGCGACGGCGACGGCTAGCGCTGCTGCTCGGCCTGGGCGTTGCGACGCTGGGCGTGACGCTGCTGGCGCTGTGGCGCATCTGGCTGGCCGCGCTGCTGCCCGCGACGCTGATCGCGCTGGTGGCGCTGCTGGCGGTGCTCAACTGGCGCTGGCTGATCGAGCTGGCGCGCGGCGTGCTCTGGCGTCTGCGTGGCAGCAACGCGCTGACCTGGAGTCTGGTCGCGGTTGTCGCGGTGTCGTGCGCGTATCTGCTGGCGCTGATTGTTGTGCCGCAGATCACGGCACCGGTCACGGCGGCTCCGGTCTTCGATCAGGCAGGTATGGATCGCGTGGCGGCGCTGCTGACGCGGCTGTCGTTCTACAGCGGCGGGATTCTGGCGGTGCTGGTAGGTGTGACGCTGCTGCCGCACTGGGTGCTGGCGCTGCGGCAGCGCTTGCTGGTGACGCGTTTGGCTCCGGCGCTGCTGCTGGTCTTCGCCGTGATCTGGCTCGGCTACGAGGCCTGGCTGATCGGGAGGCTGCCCTTTGTCGGTCACGCCGACTACGCCGATAACGCGGTGGTTGCGCGCAATCTGCTGCGTGGTCGCGGCTGGGTCGTGGATTACGTCTCGCAGTTCTATGAGTTCGCGCCCAATGGCTCGGTCACGCGTCCGCAGGAAACCTGGCCGCTGTTGCAGCCGCTGCTGATGCTGCCCGCGATGCTGTTGCTCGGCCCGACGCCGTTTGCCGCGCGGCTGATCAACATTGTGCTGCTGGCGGTGCTGACCGTGCTGATCTACCAGATCGGAGCGCGGCTGTGGGATCGGCGGGTTGGCCTGATCGGCGCGGTGCTGACGCTGATGAATCTGCTCTTCTTCCGGCTGGCGATCTACGCCACGAGCGATCTTGCGCTGGTTGTGTGGAGCATGGCGGCGTTCTGGCTGGTGTTTCAGGGGATAAAAGAACCTAGAACTAAGAACCTAGAACCTAGGGAACGAACAAGGGAACAAGGGAACAAAGGAACAAAGACGCCCAAAGGGCACCCGGAACAAAGAACAAGGGGATCAAAACCTGGGAATTGGAGCGTAAGTGCCTGGTTGGATTCCACCTCTTCGGTTCTTGGTTCTAGTTTCTGGGTTCTACGCTCCCGCTGGCTCTGGGCCGGCATTTTCACTGGCTTGATGATTCTGCAAAAGCCCAGCTCGGCGATTTTTGCGGTCGGCGCGGGCCTGTGGGTGCTGGCGGTGTTTGAGGCGCGACGGCGGGCGGCGGGTGTGCCATTTGGGCAGGCGCTGCGCTCCTGGCTACGTCCGCTGCTGGTCTGGACAGCAGTGACAGTGTTGGTTGTGTCGCCGTATCTGGTGCGCAATCAGCTGGTCTTCAACAAGCCGTTCTTCTCGACAGAATCGTACGATGCCTGGATCTTGTTCTTTCGGGGCACCAGCCGCGACGCCTGGGAAGACATCTACAAGCTCTACGATCCCAAGTTTGGCGGCGCGGGCACTCCTGATCGATCCTGGATTCTGCGCTGGGGCTTTGATCGAACGCTGGGCAAGCTCGCGGAGCAGGCGCGCGATGCCTGGAAATTTTTCGCGCCGCCGCGTGGTGAGCTGCTGGGCCTGGGCACTGCCGACGAGAATAATCGCGGGATTGTGGCGACCTGGCTGATGCTGCTGGGCCTGCTGGTGCTGCGACGCCGGCAGCGGCTGATGATCGGGCTGGTCGCGTCGGCGCTGATTCCATACACGATCTTTTTGATTCTCTACTGGCACACTTTCGACGAGCCGCGCTACTTCGTGCCGTTCGTACCCTGGATGACGCTGGTGGCGGCTTGGGGTGCCTGCTGGCTCTTCGATCGCATCGCCTCGCTGTGGCAGGGTCGGCTAGCCGGTCTGGGCGGGCTGGTGGTCTCGCTGGCGCTGGTCGCGGCGATCGTGCCGCATTGGAGCGCGATCGACAAGTTCCTCGATCCCGGCAGCGGCAGACACTGGGGTCGCGTCTGGGATGCCAATCTTGAGGCTTACGACTGGCTGCGTGACAACACGCCCGCCGATGCAGTGATTATGACGCGCGTGCCGTGGCAGCTCAACTATCACGCGGATCGTCCGGCGGTGATGATTCCCAACGGCGACATGCGCCAGATCTTGCAGGTGGCACAGCACTACGGCGCGGACTATCTGCTGCTCAAGGGCACGTCGACTTCGCAGCCGGAGCGACCAGGCGGCGCGCTCAAGCCGCTGGTCGACGGCACGGCGCTGCCAGGCTGGGAGCTGGTGCACGAGGTGCCCGAGACTTTCGAGGGCGGCAGCGGCGCAGTCCAGATCTATCGCTTCCCGCCGAACTACGCCATCGCGGGGCAATAGCCGGACGATTGCCGGCTGGAGAAACATGCAAGCTCTATGAAAATCGCGATGCTCACATCGTCATATCCCAAATGGCCCGGCGAGATGACGGCTCCGTTTATCGAGGAGATCGCCGCCAGTGTGGCCGCGCGTGGACACGAGGTCCATGTGCTGATGCCGCATCGCAGCGATCTGCGCCGCCAGCCGTTCGAGCGCGGCGTGCATTTGCACACCTACCGCTACGCGCCGCGCCGCTCGCTTGAGGTCTGGGGCTACTCGGCGGCGCTGCATGGCGATGTCGGCATTCGGCCCGCGACGATCATCGCCGCGCCGCTGGCGCTGGGCAGTGGTCTACAGGCGCTGCTCAAGCTCACCCAGCATGAGCGCTACGATCTGATTCATGGGCATTGGGTGCTGCCCAGCGGTGCGGTGGCCGCGCTGGTCGCGCAGCGGCGCAAGCTGCCGCTGGTGCTATCGCTGCATGGCTCGGATGTGTTTCTGGCCGAGCAGAC
>JAFAYS010001167.1 GCA_019240175.1 Chloroflexota bacterium
GCAAAGTCCGGAAATTGTGCCGCCGGCATCAACGGCAGCCAGTCCTCCCAACCGGTGCATTGCCAGAAGATGTCATGGCCATCCCACATGAACTGGAGATCGGCCGGCGGGAACAGCCACCAACCGAAGGCAGATGCCGTGGTGACCGCTTCGCAATACCGGTACGCGCGAACTGGCAGAGTGCCGGCTGCCGATCGATCGGCCCGCTGCGGCAGCCGTGCTTCGTCTATCAAGCGGTAGAAGTGCACGATAGGGGCGTCTGAACGCTGCATGGCAGGCGACTCCCGATTCACCTTTGTGCCAACCTGCTCCAGGCTGCCCCACCTTCCGACTCTGGCGGGGCGGCCCGAAGCCCGTCGATACCGCTCAGCATTTTGGCTGATCGGTTTGGTCTTTGTCCCGCGTGCAGCGGTCACACCGACGCTGCGCGCGTCATGTCGAAGACACCGCCTTCGGCATGATGCCGCTTCGCATGAGGCAAGCCCCATGCTGCGCGGTATCACATCAGCGGGAAGCGTCGGTCGACGGCAGGCGGAACCCGGCACCAAAGCGGATTCGGCCAGTATCGGTAGTCGCAGGTGCAGTTGAAGGCTTCATAATCAGGCTCCTTTTCCAGATTAAAGCCGCTGGACGCGATCGCTGTACAGCACAGCACAGACGCGGATCGCCGATTTTACGATCGGCATCTGGTCTTGCCCACACAATATTTGCGATTGGGCACACTGCGCCCGTTGGCAGGAGTTGCTTATCCGACCGCAACCGCCGTGTCAAGGAAAATTTTCATAGAGTCAGAGCGAGTGGGTCGACACCTGAATTACCAGGCTCGCGGCGGCGACCGCGGCCCAGGTGACCAAACCCAGCAAGATCGGGCGCGTGCCTGCACCGGTGAAGGCGCGCCAATGGCCTTGCAGCCCAACCGCCGCAAGAGCAACCACCATGACCCAGCGGCCAAGCAGCTGCACTCTTGGCGCCAGATCTCCTAACAGCCCAAGTGTGTTCAGCAGGGACGCCAATACAAAGAGAATGATGAAACCCGGCACGGCCTGATAAACACGGCGCGCCAGCGACCCGCCCTCTTGCGCCGGCTGGGATTCAAACCAAGGCACCAGGAGCCCAAACCCAATCACGAGCGGGATGATCAGAGTGGTACGCGTAAGCTTGACGATGGTCGAAATCGTGCCGGCGTGCGGGCTGTAGGCAAATCCCGCCGCCACTACGGCTGAGGTGTCATTGACCGCTGTGCCAGCCCATAATCCGAAGCCTGAATCCGTCAGTCCCAGCATATGACCTGCTACGGGAAACAAAAACACGGCTAGCATGTTGAAAAAGAAGATGACTGATATCGAATAGGCGATCTCTTCGGCCTTAGCTCGGATAACCGGCGCCAACGCGGCAATCGCGGAGGCCCCACAGATCGTCGTGCCGATTCCGATCAGGCAGCGCATCCGCCACTGCACATGCATTGCCCGACCGATCATTAGCGCGCAGCAAAGTCCTACCGCGATAGTGGCCAACAGCACCGGAAGCGATTCGATCCCGGTTCGGATGATAACGCCCAGGTCGAGACTAGCCCCGAGCAGGATGATGCCGCCTTTCAGACACAGCTTGCTGACTTCGCCAATGCGCAACCTGGTGATCTGCATCGGCGCCCGAAGCGTATTGGTAATCACCACACCAAGGGCGATCGCGATCACCGGGGCGCCCACGACGGGCGCAAAGCCGGCAGCGAATATCGCCGCTGCGGCTATAACAATGCAGAGCAAAAGTCCCAGTACCAGTCGCAGCCACGTCCCGAAGGCGAGGCGTGGCGCCGGGGAAATTGCCAATTCCTGCTGTGAGGCCATCGAGCGTTGTCTCCCTTGCAGCGGATCGCGCGGGCAGTTTACCGGCAGACCCGCTGATCTCGGAAATGCGCTCGGAAGCACCAAAACCTTGCGTCAAAAACCGCTAATTGCTAGATTTTTTGGCCGCGGCTTCGACCTAAGGTTGTGGCCTGGATGCGACTTGGAAGGATCTAGGGATCAGCGCCACACCCATACTACCCGCGTCCGATGCTGATGGTCCAGCGGCCAGCATCTTGCTGCGGCTCAGCCTTTTCGGGCAGATGCGAGCCGAGGACGCCGCGGGTCAAAGCGTTTTGCCGAAATCACGGAAGACCAGGGCCCTCCTGGCAGTCCTGGCCTTGGCTGCCCCGAAGCCAGTCCTTCGCACCAGGCTGACGCGCCTGCTGTGGAGTGCTCGCGCCATTGAGCAGGCCAGGGGTTCGCTCCGGCAGTCAGTTTACGAACTGCAACATGCTTTGGGGGCAGAAGCCGCGTCTCAGCTCCGTACCGCTCGTGATCACCTGTTATTGCTGGATGATCACCTGCGGGTCGACGCACGAGCGTTAACCACGGCGACCGCCCCAGACCTGCTCGAACTGGAAATGCTTCGGGCGCCTTTGCTGGACGACCTGGACGGGCTCGATCCTGTATTCGACTTGTGGCTGGCGGAACAGCGCCAGCGGCTGCGGCAACAGGGCATCATTCTGGCAGAAGCGGCGCTCAGCGCCGCTCAGGATGCAACCGGGCGCAGGCACGGGGCCGAGTTGTTGCTTGCCATCGAGAAAACGCATGAAGGTGGCTGGGAAGGCTTGATCAGGGCACATCTGGATATGGCTGATCGGACGGGCGCTCGTCTGGCATATGATCGGTATTTGAGCACAATGGCGGGAGCAGGCCTGCAGCCGTCGCGGGAACTGGCTGCCGTGCTCCAAGGCTCCTCGCCGCAACTCGTACCTCTGAGGCGCCCATCCAGCGATGAGCGAGTTCGGCTCGCGGTCCGGCCTCCGCGGGCCCTCGACGGCAAGGCATCTGCTGGATTGATGCCAGGGCTGGCCGAGGAACTCTCAGCAGCGATCTCCCGCTTCCGCTGGATTTCCTGCGTTGTGAGTGAGCCGCCAGGCCAGCCCGGGAGGCACAGTGCCGATGCCGATTATG
>JAFAYS010000015.1 GCA_019240175.1 Chloroflexota bacterium
GTGGTGCCGTTTGGTGCATTCGGCTTTAAAGAAGAAAACGGCTGGTTCCGCATCTCGGTGGGCGCGGTCTCACGCCAGGAGGTCGAGACCGGACTGCCACGCTTGAAGGCGGCGCTTGAACGGGTGAAGTAGCTGTGTAGAACCTAGAACTAAGAACCTAGAACCTAGAAGATCTAACGTTTGGTTCTAAGTTCTAGGTTCTAGGTTCTTTTACGCGTTAGCCCAGTCCAGCCACGCGTTCGCGCAACTTGGCGGCAGTCGCCTGCGCCTCGGCCAGCGCGTCGCGCTCCTTCTGCACCACCGCCGCCGGCGCTCGGCTCACGAAATTCTCGTTGGTGAGCTTGGCAGCGCGACGCTCCACGTCGGCCTCCACGCGCTCCAGATCCTTCGTCAGCCGCGCGCGCTCTTCAGCCAGATCCACCATGCCCGCCAGCGGCAGATACACCTCGGCGCTGCCGGCCACCAGCGTCGTCGCATTCTTGGGCTGCTCCGCTAGGCTGCTCGTCACCTGAAGCTTATCCAGCGCCACGCGCGCCAGGCGGCTAATGATCGGACGCTGCGACTCAAGACCAGAGGTGCGCTGGCCGTCCACGATGATCGCCTCGATCCAGCGGCCCGGCTCCACGCCGCTCTCGTTGCGGATGTTGCGAATGCCGCGCACAATCTCCTGGATCTGCTCCCAGTCGCGCTCGGCTCCCTCGTCGATCAGCGCCGACGCGGCCTGTGGATACGCCGCGATGATCAGCGCCTCCTCCCGATCCGCCGCGCCGCTGGTCAGATGCTGCCAGGCGGCCTCGGTCACGTAGGGCATGAACGGATGCAGCAGCCGCAGCGAGCCTTCCAGCACTGTGTAGAGCACATCGCGCGTGAGCGATTGTTGTCGCTCGTCGCCCTCAAGCTGCACCTTAGCCGCCTCGATGAACCAGTCGGCGAAATCGTCCCACAGAAACGTCTCGATCTGGCGTCCGGCCTCGCCCAGGTTATACGCGGCCATCAGCCGCTCCACGTCCGCCGCCAGCCGGTGGTAGCGCGACAGAATCCAGCGATCCGCCAATGTTAGCTCGCTCTGCGCCGCCGTCAGATCAATGCCCTGTGGACGATCCGCGTGGAAGTTGCCGAGCTTGCTCACCACGAAGCGCGTCATGTTCCACAGCTTGTTGGCGAAGTTGCGCGCCGACTCAAGCCGCGTTGGCTGGAGCGAGAAATCCTGGCCGGGCGCGCTCGATGTCGCCAGCGTGAAGCGCAGCGCATCGGTGCCGTACTGCTCGATGATCTTGAGCGGATCGGGCGCGTTGCCGAGCGACTTCGAGATCTTGCGGTTGAACTCGTCGCGCACCAGGCCGTGCAGATACACGGTGTGAAACGGCTCCTGCTCGGTGAGATACAAGCCCATAAAGATCATACGGGCCACCCAGAAGAACAGGATGTCGTAGCCGGTTTCCAGCACGCTGGTCGGGTAGTAGCGCTGGAGATCGTCGGTCTGCTCGGGCCAGCCCAGCGTCGAAAACGGCCACAGCGACGACGAGAACCAGGTGTCGAGCACGTCCTCATCCTGGCGGATATTGTCGCTGCCACACTGACCGCACTTACCGGGATCGTCCACCTCCACGGTGATGCCCTGACAGTCGGCGCAGTACCACACCGGGATGCGATGGCCCCACCACAGCTGCCGCGAGATCGCCCAGTCGCGGATGTTTTCCAGCCAGTGGAAGTACACGCGCTCGTAAAACTCGGGCACGATCTTGATGCGGCCTTCGCGCACCGAGGCCAGCGCTGGCTGCGCCAGCGGCTCCATCTTCACCCACCACTGCAAGCTGAGCAGCGGCTCGATCACGCTGTCGCAGCGCGAGCAAGTGCCCACGTTGAGCGTGTGCGGCTCGATCTTCTCGAGATTGCCGGAGGCCTCAAGATCCGCCACCAGCTGCTTGCGCGCGGCGTAGCGCTCCATGCCGGCGTAGGCACCGCCCTCGGCGTTGATCGTCACGTCCTTGTGCATGATGTTGATGAACGGCAGGTTGTGACGCTTGCCCATCTCGTAGTCATTGGGATCGTGGGCCGGCGTGATCTTCACCGCGCCAGTGCCGAAAGCACGATCCACGGTGTCGTCGGCGATGATCGGGATGCGCCGGCCAAGCGCGGGCAGCAGCACCTGCTTGCCGATCAGATCGGCGTAGCGCTCGTCTTCGGGATGCACCGCCACCGCTGTATCGCCCAGCAGCGTTTCGGGCCGCGTCGTCGCCACGGTGATCGAGCGCACAGCCGCCGGGTCCGCGCCGATCCGCCAGTCGTCGTCGCCGTCGGTCGCCAGCTTGTAGCGAATATGCCACAGGTTGCTCTGGCGCTCCTCGTGCTCCACCTCAAGATCCGAGATCACGGTCTGATCTTTGGGACACCAGTTCACCAGCCGCTCGGCGCGATAGATCAGGCCGTCGTCGTACAGGCGCTTGAAGGCGATGCGCACCGAGCGCGTCAGACCCTCGTCCAGCGTGAAGCGCTCGCGCGTCCAGTCGCAGCTCGATCCCATGCCGCGCATCTGGTCCGCGATACGATCGTGCTTGCTGTTAGCCCAGGCCCAGACCTCTTCCAGGAAGCGCTCGCGACCAAGATCGTGGCGCGAGATGCCCTGGCTGGCGAGATGCTTCTCCACCACGGCCTGCGTCGCGATGCCGGCGTGATCCGTGCCCGGCACCCACAGCGTTTCGTCGCCGATCATGCGGTGCCAGCGAATCATGATGTCTTCCAGAGTTGCCATCATCGCGTGGCCGGTGTGCAGGACACCCGTCACGTTGGGCGGCGGCAGCGAGATCACGAACGGCGGACGGCTGCGATTGGCCTCGGTCTGGCGCGGCTTGAAGTAGCCGCTGTTTTCCCACCAGCGGTACATCTCGCGCTCGATCTGCTGGGCCTCGTAGGCTTTGGATAGATCCGCCTGCTGAAGCCAGGCGCGCATATCGTTTGCATTTGACATTGTGAACTCCTTGAAAAGCTACATTGCTCTTGATTCCGACCATCTCAGGATGCAGCGCGCAGAGCAGAAGCACCGCGATTCCGCCCTCGGCGCTGCATCCTCAGCGAACAACACCGTCATCCACTAGCCACCACCTCCGTTTCCGCATACAAAAAACCCCTCGTCCAGCCAAGGACGAGAGGCGAAGCTCACGCGGTACCACCTTGATTAACGAGGCGCATTATACACGAATGCACACTCGCTCACTCATTGGCGCGATAACGGGCGCACCCGAAGCAGACTAGCGCATGCGGCTCATCTGCTCAGCTCCCAGGCGACCTTCGGTATCTGCTGCTGCGGCGAGCTTTCAGCCGGTGACTCGCCTTCTCTATCAGCACGCGCGATGCCTACTCTTCCTGTTCATCGCTGTTGTGATTGTGGATTGTACAAAGCCTTTTCAGGGTTGTCAACAGCCTTTAGACGCATACAATACACGGGAGAGAAGAACAAAGAACAAAGAACTGAGAACAAACGCAAAGGATATCGACATGCTTCGTCGTCTTGCACTACTTTCGATCGTCTGGCTGCTTGCGGGCTGCGGCACAACCAGCCCAACCGTGAGCGAGCAGAGCCCAGCACCTGCCGCCTCGCCCAGTGCCGCGCCAACACCACAGCTTACAGCCACGGTCACATCCACGCCACCGCCGACGGCTACGATCGCCGCAAGCGCAACGCCGACCGTCGCGCAAGCCTGGCGCTCCTACACCAACGACGCGGGCGGCTACACGCTGGATATTCCCGCTGACTGGGGCGTGGTGGGCGAGCCGGCATCCTCGGTGATGTTCTTCGCGCCCGAGGCAAGCCTTGACGATCTGGCGACCGGCGAGGCGCAGTTCTTCGCGGGCGGCG
>JAFAYS010000046.1 GCA_019240175.1 Chloroflexota bacterium
CCTATCACGCCGACGCGTTTGTCGCGATCCACTCCGACGGCCATACCAACACCAGCGCGCGCGGCTATAAGATCGCTACCTATCATCGCGACTGGGTTGCCAGCAGCATGCTGGTGCGCGAGATTGATGACGAGTACGGCAAGCAGACCGGTCTGCCGCGCGATTGGCGCATCACCGAGAACATGCGCGATTATTACGCTTTCAACAGCGGCCTGTATCACCACACGATCGCCGAGGAAACACCGGGCGCGATCGTCGAGATGGGCTTTCTGTCGAACCGCACCGACCGCGCGTTTATGGTCAATAACCGTGATCTGATCGCTCGCTCAATCGCGCTGGGTATTGCGCGCTTCCTGGGCACGCGTCCCACCGGAGGTTGGCCGGCACCGCCGCTGCTACCCAAAGATAAGGTCGAGATCATCAACAACGGCGTGGCAGTGCGCGAAGGTCCCGCCGGCAACGCCCGGCTGGTCGAGCGTGCGTATCGCGGCGAGCGCTACGGCGTGATCGAGCGGCGCGATGGCTGGGCGCGGCTCTTTGGCTACGACGGCAAGCAGCGCTGGATCGAGGAGTTCCAGACGCGTCAGATCTTTATTCCCTAGCTTTCAATCACAGTTACACAAAAAACCGGCGATCGACTCGCCGGTTTTTTGTTGCTTCACGTTGCTCGCCCTGGCAGCGTACAATCAAGATGATAGTTGATCTCCCACCTTCTCGCCAGGAGCAGCGCATGACCGCGACAGCCGACGATGCCGATGATTTCGATCGGCTCTGGGACTACAACCATCCAGCCGAGACCGAGCAGCGCTTGCGGGCGCTGCTGCCGCAGATGACGGAGCCGTCACGACGAGCTGAGCTACTGACGCAGATTGCCCGCGCGCAGGGCTTGCAGCGTCGCTTTGAGGCGGCACACGCCACGCTTGACGAGGTCGAGCCGTTGCTCACGTCCGACCACGCGCGCCCAACAATCCGCTATCTGCTAGAGCGTGGCCGGGTATTCAACTCGTCGCGACAGCCGGAGCAGGCCAGTTCACTTTTTCGCCAGGCCTGGGAGCAGGCGCGTGCCGCCGGCCAAGATTTCTATGCGATCGACGCGGCGCATATGCTGGCGATCAGCGAGCCGCCCGAGCATCAGCTAGAGTGGAACCTCCAAGCGCTGCGCCTGGCTGAGGCCACGAGCGAGCCACGCGGGCGGGGCTGGCGCGGGTCGCTGTACAACAATATCGGCTGGACCTACCACGATCAAGAACGCTACGTCGAGGCGCTGGAATGTTTCGAAAAAGCGCTGCTTTGTCGCCAGGAGGCCGGCGATCAATCCACGATTCGCATCGCCCGCTGGTGCGTCGCGCGCTGCCTGCGATCACTGGGTCGTGTGTCCGAGGCGTTGGCGATTCTGCGTGAGCTGGAAGCTGAGCACGCCGCGGTCGGCGGGTCCGACGGCTATGTGTACGAGGAGCTGGCCGAGTGTTTAGCGCTGAATCAAGATCCGGCGGCGCAAGCGTATTTCGCGCTGGCCTACGCGCAGCTGAGCGCCGATCCGTGGCTGGCGGAAGCGGAGCCCGCGCGGTTGGAGCGCCTCAGACTCCTGGGAGCGCAGCAATAAATTGCAAGCTGGAAGCTAGGCGACCGGCAGCAGGAACGAAAAGGTGCTGCCCGCGCCTTCCCTGGACTCGACCCAGATGCGCCCGCCGTGGCCTTCGATCAAATGTTTGGCGATCGCCAGGCCCAGGCCGGTGCCGCCGCTGTTACGGGTGCGCGCCCGATCGACTTTGTAGAAGCGCTCGAAGACACGATCGGCCTCGCTGGCGGGAATGCCGATGCCGGTATCCTGAACACGAATCAGCAGCGCCTGTTCTAGTCCCGTCTGCTCAAGCTCACAGTCTGGGCGCTGGCTGGCTTTTTCTGCGGCGTGGATCGGCTCAGCGCTCACGGTGATCGAGCCACCGGCGGGCGTGAATTTGAGCGCGTTGTTGAGCAGATTGAGCAGCACCTGGCCGATGCGCTCGCCGTCCATCAGCGCGGGCGGCAGCTCAGGGTGCGGCGCGATGATCAACTTGAGGCTGCGATGCTCGGCCTGCGCGCGTAGACGTGTCACGGCGCGCTCGATGATCGTGTCCATGTCCGTCGGTCGCATCGACATCACCAGCCGACCCGATTCGATCTGTGACAGCTCGCGCAGCTCGTCAACCAGATGCGTCATCGACTCAAGCTCGTCGGCGATCTGGCCCAGCATGCGCGTGGTAATATCGGGCGGCGGCGAGCCTTGCAGCGTCTCGACCAGCAGCTTGATCGAGGCCAGCGGCGTGCGCAGCTCATGCGAGACATTGGCGACCATCTCGCGGCGTGCGCGCTCAAGCTGGGCGATCTGCGTGATATCGCGCAGCAGCACGATCGCGCTGTACTCCTGGGGCACGTCCAGCGGATAGCAGGTGATATGCAGCGTTTGCGAGGAGAGGACCGGCTGGATCGTCGCGGACTGGACCTCGCTGTTTTCGATCGCGGACTCGATCAGCGCGTCGGCCTGGTAGTCGCGAATCAGCGTGATCAGGCCCTGACCGCGAATCTGCTTCAGCTCGATGTTGAACATT
>JAFAYS010000185.1 GCA_019240175.1 Chloroflexota bacterium
GGCCGCGAAGTTCGATCTGACGCTCGTGATGGAGGCGCAGGCCGACGGGCTGATCGGCTGGGTGGAGTATGTGACCGAGCTGTTCGACGCGGCGACGATTGCGCGCCTATGCGACCATCTGCATACCGTGCTGGCGCACATCGTCACCGATCTGGACACGCCGATCGGGCACCTGCCGCTGCTGACACCGGCGGAAATGCAGCAGCTGGTGGTCGACTGGAACCAGACGTCCCAGTCGTACGCGCTGGATGTGTGCCTGCCCCAGGTTTTTGAGGCGCAGGTCCGCCGCACACCGGACGCGATCGCGCTGATCTGTGAAGGCGAGGCGCTCAGCTACGACGCCTTGAATCGGCGAGCGAATCGGCTGGCGCGGCAGCTGGTCGCGCGTGGCATCGGGCCGGAGACGCTGGTCGGGCTGTTTGCCGAGCGGGGCTTCGATTTTATTACGGCGATGCTGGCGATCTTCAAAGCCGGCGGGGCGTTTGTGCCGCTCGATCCACGCCATCCCGCCCAGCGGATCGCGCAGGTGCTTGAGCACAGCGGCTGTGCGTGCGTGCTGGTCAGCCCGGAGCTTGAGTCATTGTTGCAGGAGGCTGCCGCCGCACTGCCCGCCGACCACGCCCTCGATTGCGTGTCGCTGCCCAGCCTGATCGCGCAGCCCGCCGCTGAGGATAATCTCGTGCCGCGCTGCATCCCGGACAACCTGGCCTACCTGATGTTTACCTCGGGCTCGACCGGACGGCCCAAGGGCGTGATGGTGGAACATCTGGGTATGCTCAACCATATCTACGCCAAGATCGCCGATGTGCAGCTCACGCCGGCGGATCGGGTGGCGCAGACCGGCCCGCAAACCTTTGATATTGTGGTCTGGCAGTGTCTGGCGTCGCTGCTGATCGGCGGCGAGATCGTGATCTATAACGACGAGGTTACTTACAGCCCGGCGCAGCTGCTGACGCGGCTGGATGAAGATCGGATCGCAGTGCTACAAGTGGTGCCGTCGCTGATGCGGGCGTTGCTCGGGGAGATCGACGCGCGCGGACCGCACAAGCCGGATCTTGCGGCGCTGCGTTGGTTGGTGCCCACCGGCGATGCGCTACCGACCGAGCTGTGCCGCCAGTGGTTTGACGTGTATCCTAATATTCCGGTGCTCAACACCTACGGCTCGACCGAGTGCTCCGACGATCAATGCCACTACCCGATCTCGGCGGTCACGCCCGGCGACGCGCCGTTGCCGATCATGCCAATTGGACGACCGATCGCCAACATGCAGGCGTACGTGCTCGACAGCCGCTTGTCGCCGGTGCCAATCGGCGTCGTCGGCGAGCTGTATGTCGGCGGCGTTGGCGTAGGCCGTGGCTACCTCGACGATCCCGCGCGCACCGCCGCGGTCTTTGTGCCCGATCCCTTCGCGGCGCAGACGCAGACCAGGCCCGGCGCGCGGCTCTACAAGACCAGCGACCAGGCGCGGGTGCTGGCGGATGGCCGCATCGAATTTCTTGGTCGCAACGATCATCTGATCAAGCTGCGCGGCTTTCGCATCGAGCCTGGCGATATCGAGTCGGTGCTGAAGCAGCATCCCGCTGTGCATGATACCGTCGTGGTTGTGCGCTCGGATGGGAGCAGCGAAAAGCAGCTGGTGGCCTACGTCGTGCCCGATCTCCACCATGCGGCAGCGCTCGACGCCGAGACAGGCAGCGATCTGGCGTCCAGCCAGGTCGAAAGCTGGGAGGCCGTCTTCGATGAGGTTTACAGCGCGCATGAGCAATCCGCACACGATGCCGGCCTGAACCTGCGTGTGTGGACCAGCAGCTACACCGGCGCGCCGCTGCCGGAGGCCGAGATCTTTGAGGCGGTTGAGGACACTGTCAGCCGGATTCTCGCGCTGCGACCACGGCGCGTGCTTGAGCTTGGCTGTGGCACTGGCCTGATCTTGTTCCGCATCGCGCCGCACTGTGAGCACTACTGCGGCACTGAGCTGTCGCAGGCCGCGCTGCGCAGACTGGAAGCCCGACTGGCGACCGAGCCCGAGCTCCAGGCCAAGGTCAGTTTACAGCATGGCGCTGCCGATGAGCTGGATCAGGTCGCTGAGCAGCCCTTCGATCTGATCATTGTCAACGAGACCGTGCAGTATTTTCCCAGCGGCGACTATCTACGCCAGGTGCTCGACAAAGCGATCGCGGCGCTGGCACCAGGCGGCGCGATCTTCCTGGGTGGCCTGCGCAGCCTGCCGCAGCTCGAAAGCTTCCATACCTCGGTCCAGCTGTACCAAGCACCCGCCGATTTCACGATAGCAGCGCTGCGCCAGCGGATTCGCCGGCAGCTGGTGCAGGAAAAGGAGCTGGTGGTCGATCCGGCGCTGTTCGCGGCGCTCGCCGAGCAGGATGATCGCCTTAGCCAGGTCCAGATTCAACTCAAGGGCGGCTGGCAGCACAACGAGTTTACGCGCTTCCGCTACGATGCAATCCTTCAGGTTCGGGGTCGCGACGCGCAGCCGAGCACACCCGAGTGGAGCGACTGGCGCGGCTGGAACATCGATCGGCTGCACGAGCGGCTAGCCAACGAGCGGCCCGCGCTCCTGGCGCTGGCACGGGTGCCCAATGCGCGGCTACAGCCGGAGCTTGCGGCCCAGGCGCTGCTTGAGACCGCCGAGCCGCAGACAACGGTCGGCGCGCTGCGTGACAGCATCGCCCAGACGCACGCCGAGGGCATCGATCCGCAGGCGCTGTGGGAGCTTGGCCAGGCGACCGGCTACGTCACGCTGATCTCGTGGAGCGATGCGGCAGCGCCGGGCTGCTTTGATGTGATCTTTGCGCGCGGCACCGACACGCCTGCGATCTCGAACATGCGCTCGGCAGCCGCGCCGGCACGGCAGGTCTACACCAATAATCCGCTCTTCGGTAAGTTCGATCAGCAGCTGCCGCCGGTACTACAGGCGTTTCTGGGTGAGCGTCTGCCGGCCTATATGGTGCCGTCGACGGTAGTGCTGCTTGACGCGCTGCCGCTCAATGCCAACGGCAAAGTCGATCGTCCGGCCTTGCCGGCTCCCGACGCCGCCAACGCGCGCGCGACTCGCCAGTACGTCGCGCCGCGCACCGCGTACGAGCAGACACTAGCCGAGATCTGGGGCCAGCTCCTGGGCGTCGAGCAGATCGGCGTCGACGATAGCTTTTTCGAGCTGGGCGGCCACTCGCTGCTGGCAACCGGCGTCACAGCCCGCGTGCGTGACCGCTTTCAGGTGGAGCTGCCGCTGCGGGTGATCTTCGAGTCGCCGACGCTCGCCCGACTAGCCGCCCGGATCGAGCAGTTGCACGCGGAGCAGCAGCAGGCGGCGGATGATCAGCTGCTGCGCCTGTTGGAGCAGGTCGAGGCGCTGACCGATCAGGAAGCGCAGCAGCGGTTGAAGCCGCCGGCAGATTCACAGGAGGAGCGATCGTGAGTGATATTAATCAGCGCCTGAATGCGTTGTCGCCCGAGAAACGCGCGCTGCTTGAGCAAATGCTGCGCGAGCAGGAGGCCCAGACGCAGCGCACGTTGGCGATTCCCCGGCGGCAAAGCTCCGAGAACCTGCCGCTCTCATTTGTGCAGCAGCGGATCTGGTTTCTGGATCAGCTTGAGCCGGGCAGCGCCACCTATAACATTTCGATGGCCGTGCGTCTGGCCGGCGCGCTGGATCACGCGCTGCTGAGCCGCAGCTTTAACGCGGTGATCGGGCGCCAGGAAGCGCTGCGCACAATCATCGCCAAAAGCGAGGACGGCCCGTCGCTGGTGATCCTGCCGGCAGCGCCCTGGGATTTGCCGCTCATCGATCTCGCGAGCATGGCGGCTGAGGATCGCGAGCGTGAGCTACAGCACCTGATTGAGCGCGAGTCCCGGCAGCCGTTTGATCTGAGCCAGGGGCCGCTGCTGCGTGTGATCCTGGTGCGCCTCGACGCAGCCGAGCACGTGCTGATCCTGACGATGCACCATATTATCGCGGATCAATGGTCGATGAACGTGCTGATCGGCGAGCTGGCGGCGCTGTACACCGGCTTCGTGAGCGGACAGCCGGCGGCGTTACCCGAGCTGCCGATCCAGTACGCCGATTTTGCGCTGTGGCAAAACCGGCAAGAGGCGCTGCTGGCCGATCAGCTGGATTATTGGAAGCAGCAGCTCCGCCCCAAGGAGGGCGGCAAGCTGCCCACGATCCAGCTGCCGCGCGATCAGACTGCGGGCGCGGCGCAAGATGCCAAAAGCGCGGCGCAGCTGGTGCTCGATTGCTCACCGTCGCTCACGGGATCGCTCAATGCGCTCGCCCAGCATGAGGGCGCGACGCTCTTTATGCTGCTCTCGGCTACGCTCAAGCTGCTGTTTCAGCGCTACACCCAGCAGGACGATATTATTCTTGGCGCGCCGACGGCTGGCCGTGGCCGCAGCGAGGTCGAGGGGCTGATCGGCTGTTTTCTCAACACGCTGGCGCTGCGCACGGACCTGTCGGGCGATCCCGAGTTTCGGGAGCTGTTGCGCCGCGAGCGAACGGTGGTGCTGGACGCCTACGCGCATCAAGATCTGCCGTTTGAAAAGGTTGTCGAGGCGATCCAGCCCGAGCGCCAGCTCAACCGCAATCCGGTCTTTGATGTGATGCTGAACGTGATCAACACGCGTGAGACTGCGGTGAGCTTTCCTGAACTCGCGTTGACCGTGCTGGACCAGGAGCATATCGAGTCGAAGTTCTGGCTTTCGCTGTATGTCAGCGAACAAAACCAGGGCCTGAATCTGCGCCTGGTGTATCGCAGCGATCTGTTTGCGGATGCGCGCATGCGCTGCCTGCTGGATCAGTTTGGGCTGCTGCTGGATCAGATCGTCGCCAATCCCGATCTGCCGATCTCACGCTACTCGCTGGTCACGCCCGCGACCGCTGGCTTGCTGCCCGATCCACGCGCCACGCTGGACGAGCCGCGCCAAACGCCGGTCCCGGAGTTGATCCGCAGCGTGGCCGCGCGCCAGCCCGAGCATCCGGCGATCAGCCAGGGCGATCACTCGCTGTCGTATAGGACGCTGATCGTTCACGCCGAGCGGATTGCCGCTGCTTTGCTGGCTGATGGCCTTGAGTCCGGCGCGGTTGTCGGCGTGTCGGGCGAGCGCAGCGTGGGGTTGATCGTGAGCATGCTGGGCGTGCTGCTGAGCGGCGGCGTGCTACTGACGATCGCGCCGGATCTGCCGGTCGCGCGCCAGCAGCTGATGGTGCGTGAGGCCGGCGCGACCCGACTGCTGCTTGTCGACGACACGCCCGGGGAGCAGCATTGGTCGCACGGGGATGCGGCCCTGCGTGTGCTCGCGGTGCCGCCCGACTCCGGCTTGATCGCGGCGCAGGATCGCGGTGCAGACGCCGATCCGCAGCTGCCGACGCTCCACCCTGAGGCGGCGGCGTATGTATTTTTTACATCGGGAACCACCGGCGTGCCCAAGGGCGTGCTCGGCTGCCACAAAGGTTTGGCGCATTTCCTGAGTTGGCAGCGCGATACCTTCGCGATCGGCCCGCAGGATCGCGTCGGCAGCCTGACTGCGCTCTCGTTTGATGTCGTGCTGCGCGATGTGTTTCTGCCATTGGTGAGCGGCGCGACGCTGTGTCTGCCTCCTCACCGCGAGATCGCCGCGCCTGCAACGCTTGATTGGCTCGACCAGCAGCGGATCTCGGTGGTACATCTGGTGCCGGCGCTGGCGCAGTCGTGGCTACATCTGGGCCATCCGGCGGCAACCTTGGGCGCGCTGCGGCTGGTCTTCTTTGCCGGCGAGCCGCTGACGGATGCGCTGGTCCGGCGCTGGCGCGCAACCTTTTCCGCCACAACCACGCTGATCAATCTGTATGGCCCGACCGAGACCACGCTGGCCAAGTGTTTCTACCAGGTGCCGGACAATCCGCTGCTCGGCATTCAGCCGGTCGGTCGTCCGCTGCCGCAGACGCAGGCGCTGGTTGTCGCCGGGCAGCAGCGGCTGTGCGGCATCGGCGAGCAGGGCGAGATCGTGATTCGCACGCCGTTTCGCAGCCTGGGCTACATCAACGCGCCCGCAGAAAACGCGCAGCGCTTTGTGCCAAGCGTGCATCGCGCCGATCCAGCCGATCTCTGGTATTACACCGGCGACCAGGGTCGCTACCGCCCGGATGGCACGCTGGAAATTTTGGGCCGTCGTGATCAGCAGGTCAAGCTGCGCGGCGTGCGCGTGGAGCTGGGCGAGATCGAGGCGGCGCTAGAGCAGCATCCGCGCGTGCAAAAAGCGATCCTGGCGGTACATGAGTTTGCGCCCGGCGACGAGCGGCTGGTGGCGTACATAGTCGAGAACGGAGAACCTAGAACCCAGAACCTAGAACCAAACGGGGAACAAACGAACCGGGTGCCCTCTGGGAGCACAAAGGAACAAACGAACAAAGCGGTACCGGATCTCCCCTCGCCTGCCGCAGCGGGAGAGGGGCCGGGGGTGAGGGCCATCACTGAGGGCCTGCCCTCCACACTCCGCGCCTTCCTGCGTGCGCACCTGCCGGCCTCGATGATTCCGGCGGTGTTTGTTCCACTGCAAACGGTGCCGCTGACGCCCAACGGCAAGATCGATCGCGCGGCCTTGCCGCAGCCGGAAACGTTTGATCTCGCGCCCGAAACGGCCTTTGTCGCGCCACAGAATGCGATCGAGCAGACGATCGCGGCGATCTGGCAGGAGGTGCTGCACCGGTCGCAGGTTGGGATTCATGATAACTTCTTCGATCTCGGCGGGCACTCGCTGCTGATCGTTCAGGTACAGGCGAAGCTGCAAGCCGCGCTCAATCGTCCGATCGCCGTCGTGGATCTGTTCAAGTATCCGACGATTCAACTGCTGGCGACGTATCTCGACGCTGCGTCGGGTGAGCCCGTGCGCCAGAGCAGCGAGACGACCGCCCAGAATCGAGTTGAGCTGCGGAAGCAGTTGATGCAGCAGCGTAAACGCTCGCGGTAGCCGGCGGCTCGTTTTCCGATGCGCATGGGGAGAAAACAGGAGATATGTCAGATCAACAGGACTTGAACGCACAGCGCGACCAGCTATCGGCAGCAAAGCGGGCGCTTCTGGAAAAACGGCTGCGCGGCGAGCGCGTCATGCCCGACAGCCGTCCATTGCATGTAGCCCAGAATCTGTCATCGGCCACAGGCCCGGCTGATCTGCGGGCTGAGGTTACGCTGGACGCTGCGATCTATCCCGCCGATCGTTCGGTGCGCGCTGGGCTGCCAGGCCAGATCTTGCTCACTGGCGCAACCGGCTTCCTGGGCGCGTTCTTGTTGCGCGAGCTGCTTGAGCAAACCACGGCGATGATCTTCTGTCTGGTGCGCTGCCGCGATCTTGAGCAGGGCCGCGCCAGAATCGAGCAGGTGCTGCAAAGCTACGGGCTACAGCATCTCGATTGGCGCGATCGGGTTATGCCGCTGCCAGGCGATCTGGCGCAGCCGCTGCTGGGGCTATCCGAGCAGCAGTTCGGCGAGCTGGCACAGCGTGTGGAGGCGATCTACCACTGCGGCGCAATGGTCAATAACGTCGCGCCGTATGCCACGCTCAAGCCGTCGAATGTTGATGGCACGCACGAGGTTCTGCGCTTAGCCTGCCAGACTACCGCCAAGCCGCTGCATCTGATCTCGACGCTCTCGGTATTTCCGCGCTCGCAAACGTTGCTAGCCGAGGACGATACGCCTGAGCTTGAGGTCGGCGTGACCAATGGCTACACCGAAAGTAAGTGGGTTGCCGAGCAGCTGGCGCTGGCGGCCCGCAGTCGCGGACTGCCGGTCACCGTGTATCGTCCGGGCAGCATTGCCGGCGATAGCCAGACCGGCGCGCTCAGCCCGAAAGAGTTTATGTTCTCGATGATCAAGGGCTGTATTCAGCTGGGAGCCATACCGGATCTGCCGGTGCTGGTTGATATGACGCCCATCGATTACGTCAGCAAAGTGATCGTGTATCTATCGTTGCAGCCGGCATCACGCGACAAGGTGTTTCATCCGGTTAATCCAGAGTTGTGCACCATGGGTGAGCTTGGGGACATGCTGCGCTCTTATGGCTATACGCTGGCTACCGTACCGTACGCCGAGTGGCGCGCGCGGCTGCTCGCCGCTGTGGCGCAGTCGGATACCAACGCGCTGTTTCCGTTTGTGTCGCTGTTTCTCCCCGCCGAGATCGCCGAGCAGCTGTCCCGCCCACGAAGTCTGACCATCGACTGTCGCAATACAACTGCGGCGTTGTCGGGCACATCGATTGTTTATCCGCCGCTTGATGCCGAGCTGCTGAAGAAATATATCGATTATCTTGTGCGCACAGACTTTTTGACGCCGCCGGATGATGCGCGCGTGGCGTAGCTGTTCCGTACTACATACGTGTGGGCGGAGAAACAGACAGCGACGAGGGTAAGCTCCTCGTCGCTGTCGGCTTGATCAGCATAACTACACCTGTCCAGGATCGCGCTGATCTACCAGGGTTCACGTAGCTCACGCGTCGGGTGAGCGGCGGCTTGATCGCCAAGCCTGCCAGGCTCCGGTGGCCCAGAGCGCCCAGATCACCAGCAGCGGCTGGAACAAGAGCCGGATCGCGCGTGATCGGTCGGAGTTGAGCCCGAACGCGTCGATGCGCTCGACGTACTGCGAGATATTGCCGGGAAAGATCGCCACGAAGAAGGCGGCGACGATCCAGCCCACCGCCGTCCGGTAGCGCGACAACGCAATCAAGGCACCGCCCAGCGCCAGCTCGACGATCCCCGATGCGACGACCACGAAGTCTGTGGACAAGGGCACCCAGCGCGGCACCTGCGCCTGAAACTCGGTCCGCGACCAGGTTAGGTGCGAGGTTCCGGCGAAAAGCAGGGCTGCTCCCAGCAGCCAGCGAAAGGCGGTCTGTACTATGGTGGTGGGCTGCGGGGGATGACTTAGGCCTAGTTTCCGCATATGTCCTCTTCAATGATACAGTACTGCTTATATGATACATCATAAATCAGTACTGGGATCAGACCACGCTATTCGTTTTAGTGTTGCTACCTAAGTCTGCAACTATGCTTGGTCACGGGCACGCCCCGTGCAGCACAGACAAACCGTGACTCATGGCGCTCATGCCCTCGCGGCGCGGAATTTGCTCTCAGATAGATCAGCCAGAATAGCACATGCTCGCCCAGCCGGACGCCTCTGCTTGCGCGTCCAGACCCTGATGCAGCGTGGTAGAGAACCAGATGTTTGGCCGCTCGGTCATGGGGCATCCGTGAACAGTCTTACGCCAGGAGCTTACCAGGATGAGGCCGCCTAGTCGCTGAGCGCTCGTGCTATCACATCTTATGGACAATTAAGGTCGCCGCAAGGCGAGGAGGACAGACAATGCCGTTTAACAATCAATCACGCCTGGACCCCTCCCAGGTTCAGGATCGGCGCGGTCGGGGCGTTGGCACGACCGTGGCACTCGGCGGTGGTGGTCTCGGTCTGGTGGTGCTGCTGGTAGCGATGCTGCTGGGCGTCAATCCCGCCGATCTGGGTGGCGTGGTCGAGCCGCAGCAGCAGACCGCGCCGCAGAGCCCTGTGTCAGCCGACACTTTGGAGCGGGAATGCCAGACGGGTGCCGATGCCAATGAGCGTGAGGACTGCCGGCTGGTGGGCTTTGTCAACAGCATCCAGTCGTTCTGGACCGATGAGTTTTCACGTCGCGGCGGCACCTATCAGCCCGCCCAGCTTGTGCTTTTTACCGAGGCCACCGAGGCTGCCTGTGGCTACGCCAGCGCGGCAGTGGGGCCGTTCTACTGCCCACGGGATCAGCTTGTCTACCTGGATATGAGCTTCTTTGAGGAACTGCGCACGCGCTTTGGCGCACAGGGCGGCGCGTTCGCCGAAGGGTATGTGCTGGCGCACGAGTATGGCCATCATGTGCAAAATCTGACTGGTGCGCTGGATGCGCAGGCAGGCGCGCGCGATACCGGGCCGGAGAGCGGTGCTGTCCAGATCGAGCTTCAGGCCGACTGTTTGGCGGGCGTTTGGGCCTTCCACGCAACCGAGACCGGCTATCTCACCAAGCTGTCGGATGAGGAGATCGCCCAGAGCCTGGACGCCGCAGCTGCGGTCGGCGACGATCGTATCCAGCAGCAGACGCAGGGCTATGTCACGCCTGAGGCATGGACGCACGGATCATCCGAGCAGCGCCAGCTAGCCTTCAAGGATGGTCTGCAGTCAGGCAACCTGGATACGTGCGCGACGCCGGGAACGCAGTAGCAGCGATCATCTGAAGTGTTGGAAACTGCCTCGAATGGGGCCAGCGCGCGGTGGTGTGCCAGTGCCTTTGGCGCTGGATCGCCACCGCGTGGCTGCGTTTCAAGCATGTGTGACAAGTTGCAGCCAGGATCGGCAGGCTGATCTTAGAGTCGATTACACTACAGCCAGGGGCGGCTGTCGCATCGAAACTGGTTGCACTGCATAGCAGTTTACACATTCGGTGGCGATCAACTGTTTTCGTTTCGTGGCTCTGCTAGTGCTCAGCCTGAGTTGCCAGGCCGGCGCGATCGAGTACGGTGATAGCTCCGCGCTCCATACGAAGCAGGCCCAGCACCTCAAAGCTTTTCAGGGTGCGCGCCACCATTTCGCGCACTGTGCCGAGCTGAGCCGCCATTTCCGCCTGGGTCAGCGCCGGTACCACCTCGCCGCGCTCCGCCGCTGCTGCCTGCTCCAACAGCAGCCGCGCCAGCCGTCCCTGCACGGTATGCAGCGATAGCTCGTCAACCAGATTGACGAGATGCCGG
>JAFAYS010000249.1 GCA_019240175.1 Chloroflexota bacterium
CAATTCGATCAGGTCGATCGACTCGGGCATTCACGATCCTTTCCGAAATGGTTGAGAATAGTGAAAAAATTTTAGCACGCGTGTGCTAGTACGACAATCGATTATCGCCGAGAAAGATTACAGAACTGGTACAATCTGATCGACGAATTGCCCGAGCGTGCGCCGGTGTGCTACCCGCGCCGCCGATATGGATATCAAATGACGCGATCACATAATCAAACCGCCGATCTTAACTGCCCAAGCTGCGGCCAGCCGTTCAGCGCCGAGGTCTGGCTAATTGTCGATCGGCAAGAGCGACCGGATCTGGTGGGACTGATCCTGGACGGTGAGCTGAACGTCGCGCGCTGCCCGCACTGCGGCGCGGAAGGCGGTATTAATCATCCGCTGCTGTTTCACGACGGCCAGCGCCAGCAAGTGCTCGTCGCGATGCCGTTGACGGTACAAGGGCCGGAGGCGGCCCGCGAACTGGTGGGCGAGCTTCTAACGCGGCTGCTGGAGGCGATGACCGAAGCGGAGCGCCAGCCCTATCTAGGTGAGATCGAGATGGTGCCGGAGCTGGATGGCCTGCGCTCGCTGCTGATCGAGCAGGCGCTGGCAGAGGATGCCAATGTCGAGGATCAGTTAGTGGCGCTGGCCGTGCAAGATCTGCTGAACGTCGGCAACGAGCCCGAGTTTCAGCGTGTGATTGCTGAGCATCGGGCGCTGCTGCTCAACGACCGCGCCCAGGAAGCGCTGGATCAGATCTTCAAGTCGGCACGGCGGGCCCAGGACCGCGATCTGCAACGGCGAGCACAAGAGGCCAAGGCGGTGCTGAGCCAGCTGCGCACCAACGTGATCAACCGGCGCATGACGCTCAACGCGCTGCTGGACAATCTGGCTCCGCTCAGCGATGAGGAGATCGCGGTGCTGCCGCAGCTTAAGCAGATGCTAGAGGCGATCGATCCGCAGGAAGTGTACACCGCGCGCATCTCGCTCTCGCCGGAGCAGCGCGAGGTGATCGATCAGCTGATCAATCGGCTGGCGGAGCACGCGGGCCAGGAGCGGCAGATCGAGGCGCTGACGTTTTTGCGCAATCTGGCGCTGCTGCCACAGCAGTAAAGGCGAAGGCCGTCCCGACAAAGGACGGCCCTCACCCCTGGCGCTAACGCGACCTCCCCTTCCCCGAACTTCGCCAAGCTTTTGGCTCGGTTGCGACAGGCGAGGGGTTTTCGGTTCTTCTTTGTTCGTTTGTTCCCTTGTTCCTTTGTTCGTTAGGTTCTAGGTTCTCCGTCTACTTCGGCAGATCGAGATCGCTCAGGCGCACGGTTTTGCGCGAGCCGAAGCGAATCGTTTTGGCGCCCTCGGACGAGAGCTGCCCGCCCTGCTCAAGATGCGTGGCCTCTTGCTGCACGGTCTGCGCCAGCTCGGTCTCGCCGCTGTTGAGCAGCCGTGTGACTGCACCTTGCAGCTTCTGTGTCGCGCCCTGGATGTTGCCGGCCTCGATGTCGTCCAGCGCGCGGGTTTGCAGCTTGAACGCCGTCACCTTCTCGACGATGTTCATGACCTGCGGATTGAGCTGCTGCGTCAGCGCCTGGTCGGTTGTGACTGTCAGCATCAGATCGGTGCGCTCGCGCTCGCCTTGCAGGCCAAGCATTGGGATGTCGTAGGCGATCTCGATCTGGCCGATGCGATACTGGCCGGCTGGCTTCGGCTCGACCATCAGCTCAAGCAGCAGCACGCGCCGCGAGTCTTTCTCAAGCTGCTCCAACGGCACAACCACCGCACGATCGGCGGCGGGCTTGTAGCCGAGGTTCTTGATCAGCGGCACGACCTGCCAGGCGGCGCGCGGCTGCACGCCCGTCACCAGCCGAACCGTTGCGCTGGCGTTCTGGAAGACCGCGCTCTGGGCCTGCTGGATCACCTGCTGGAAGTTGTCCTCGATCTCCTCGGGCCGCTTGAGATGCTCGACCTCGCCGTGGCTGCGCTGCCCGATGTCGGTCAGCAGGCGGTCGTTCCACTCGTTGCCGATACCAAAGGCTGTGATCGGCACGCCGTTCGCGCCCGCCTCGTCGGCCAGGCGCAGACAATCGGCCTCGTCCTTGTCGGTCTCGCCGTCGGTCAGCAGCACCAGCCGTGAAAGACCGCCCTGCGGCGCGCGCGTCAGCTCCATCAGGCCGGCGTACATCGCCCGGCTGATCTTGGTGCCCCCCTCGTCACGAATGCCCTCGACCAGCCGCAGGATCGAACGACGCTCACGCGCGGGCGTCGTCGGCACCAGTACCGCCGTCTCGTGATTGAAGATTGTGATCGAGACGGTATCGTTGTCGTTGAGCCGATCGAGCGCCAGGCCGACAGCCTGCTTCATGGCGCGCAGCTTGTTGCCACGCATTGAGCCGCTGCGATCGAGCACAAACGCGACATTGACCGGCATTTGCACGCTGGCCGTAACGGCTGTCGGAATGATCTCGATCAGCACGTAGGCGACCTGCGGCGTTTGTGTGGCGGGCAAGTATGGCCGCGCCAGTGTTTGACGTAATTGAATTTCTCCAGCCATAGATGTTCCTTGAGAAGAACCTAGAACCTAGAACCAAACGAAAGAACTGAGCGCTACTAACATTCTTAACCAAAAGTCTCGGATTTATGTAGTAGTAGCACAAGCTTCAATATCTAGATCAAGCAAGTATTCCCTTTGAGCTATTGTTATTCCTAACTAATGCTCAAATTTGTTGCTTATGATCCCCTAGGTTCTAGGTTCTTAGTTCTAGGTTCTTACGATTGCTCGCTCGCCAATTCCTTCAGCGTCAGCCGTCGCGTCTTGTAGGTCAGCTCCTTTTGATCGGCGGCGGTTGGAGCCTGGCCCTGGTCGATCGCTTCGGCGGCGCGATTCATAGTATCGGCCAGCTCAAGCTCGCCAAGATCGAGCAGCCGGGTTGCCGCTGAGCGCAGCTTCTGCGTCGCGCCGGCGGTGTTGCCAGCCGCCGCCTCGTCGAGCGCGCGTGTTTGGAGCTTGAACGCCGTAACGCGCTCGACCAGATTCATTGCGGCGGGATCGACCTTGAGCGCGCTGGCATCGGCGGTGAACTCGATCAGCGCCTCCGCGCGCTCCCGCTGATCGAGCCGCTGCTCCTGCGGAATATCATAGGTCAGCTCGGCCTGCGCGACGCGATACTCGCCCTCACCACGCGACGGCACCATCACCTCGGCCAGCACTTGCGCGCCGGTATCGCTCTGGATGTCGCCCAGATCGATGTTGATCTCGCGCTCGCCGATCGGCTTGTAGCCCAGGTTGGCGATCACCGGCTTGACGCGATACACCGCGCGCGGCGTGACGCCCGATGAGAGCCGGATCAGCAGCCGGGCATTGCGGATCGCCGTTTGCTGGGCGGCCTGCGCGGCCCGCTGGAAGAAGCGGCTAATGTCCTGCGGATTGGCGATATAATCCGACGTGCCGCCGGTCGTCGCCGCCAGATCGTCAAGCAGTTGTTCGTTCCACTCGTCGCCGAGACCAAGCGCCGTGATGCGTACGCCGGACTGGCCCAGCTGCTGCGCGATCGCCCGACAGCGATCTTCGTCGCCCCAGGTCTGACCATCGGTCAGCAGCAGCAGATGCGAGACGCGATCCGGCGCGAGGCCTTTTTGCAGCTCCGCCGCGCCTAGCTCCAGGCCGGTCGACATCGCGGTGCCGCCCTGAACCCGGATCGACTCGACACGATTGTTGAGCGCGGCCTTATCGGCGGCGGGCTGCGACGGCACAATCACATCGGCGGTCTCGTCGAAGACCACCACCGACACTGTATCTTCAGGGCGCAGCGTTTCGATCACCGCGACCATCGCTTGTTTGAGATTATCCATCTTGGGACCGTCCATCGATCCCGAGCGATCCAGCACCATACAAAAATTGACTGGTGCAGCCGTGGTCGCGCCTTGCGCCTGGGGCTGCGCTTCGATCAATAAATAGGCAACCTGCGCCGTTCCGGCGGGCAGCGGCGTGCGCGCCCAGGTTGTCTTCAGCTGTACATCGTTTGGCATAGCTCCTCCGCCATCAGTGAGTATAAGATTTCAACGAGCTATTTAAGCTTTCTATGCGACGCTGCTGCCGCGCGAATAGTTGCTTACGCCTGGCTGCTAGCCGCCTGAAACTGAACCAGCACCGCCGTAATATTATCTTCGCCGCCGTTCTGGTTGCCCTCATCGATCAGCTGCTGGACGGCAGTCTGCGGATCGGGAGCCGCCAGAATGATCTCGCTCATACGCGGATCGCGCACCATCTCCCACTGGCCATCCGAGCAGCAGAAGATGATATCGCCGTCCTGAAGCCGCAGCGGGAAGATATCGACCTGCACTTGCGGCTGCTCGCCCAGCGAGCGCAAAATTGCATTGCGATGCGGGTGCGTGTAGATCTCGTCGGGCTGGATCTGGCCGACGTCGACTAGCCGCTGGACCAGCGAGTGATCCTTGGAAATGCGCTGCATCTGGCCGTTGCGGATCAAGTAGGTTCGCGAGTCGCCCACGTTGCCGATCACACAGCGATCGCCGACGACCAGCGCAAAGGTCAGCGTGGTGCCCATGTCGTTGTTGCGACGCCGCGCTTCCTGAACCACCGCCATGTTAGCCTGCTCGCTGGCCCGCAGCGCAACATCGCTGAGCTGCGCGTCGCCAAGACCCGCGCCGCTATCGGCTACCAGCTCCAGCAGCGCCGACGCCGCGATCGAGGCCATATTCTGCACCGCCAGCGAGCTCGCAACCTCACCGCCGGCGTGGCCGCCCATGCCGTCCGCCACGACATAAAGCCCGGCATTGATCGCACGGCCTGCGGCATCCATCTTCCAGTCCATCGTCAACAGTGAATCTTCGTTCAGCTCGCGCACCATGCCGACGTGCGAGTGCGCGCCAATCCGCGTGCGCAGACCCTGCACCGCGCGCTTGCTGTCGGCAACAGCCGACAGCGCCGTCACCCAATCGTCGGCACTCGACAGGCCGCCCATGCGGGCCAGCGCCAGCACCTCTTGCAGCGATTTCGGCGCGGTCGATCCGCCCTCGACGGCGGCGGCGTCCAGCTTGCGGGTCGCGCGCGGTGTGCGGGTTAGATCTTCCAGCGTGTGGTGCAGCTGCATCAGATCGGCTTTTTGCGCGGCATCATTCAAGGGCTGGATCGACTGGACGTCGCGTAGACGTAGGCGCTGCTGCGGCCCGAGCAGCAGCTGGGCCAGCGAAAGGTCGCCGAGCGCCAGATTATTGCGGTGGAGATACTGGATTAGCTGCGCCAGCTGCAGCGCGATCGGCAGCGCGTCGTCTTCTTCCAGCGCCGCCGGCTGGTCGGGCGTTTCGCCGTAGCCCGAGAGCAGCTCCGCCAGCGATTGCCAGCCCGGCACGGCTTCTTCGACAACCAGATAGCGCTTGCCGTCTTGCTCAACCAGCTGCAGCGGCGGCAGGAGCGCGCGCACCGGATCTTCGGGCAGGTTGATCGCCTGCCACGGGCCGCTGCTCTGCTCGGCACCGGCGCTATCTTCGATCAGCAGCACATCGCGCGGCAGCAGCTCAGCGCCGCAGTTTTCGCAAAAGCGGCTGCTTGGATCGGCGGTCTGCGCGCCGCATTGAGCGCATACATTGCCCGGCGCTTCGGCGCGATACGTGCGCTTGCCGTCGCGCTCATCGCGCAGCTCGATAATCTTGTAGCCCTCGATGGTCGTTCCCGGCTGTAAAGGCGGATCGATCGCGCCGGTCTCCTTGCCCGAAGTTGGTTCGGGATTTACAGGCTGTGTCACGAGTTCCTCCTGCAAAGCTGCGTCCTCATCTGTCATCGGCGCGACGAGCGATTGGGTAGCCTGCGCCGGCGGCTGAGCAGCATCTATCTTGATTGGCGTTGATGAATGTAGGGCAGTTCCGCACTGACGGCAAAAGCGCGATGTTGCTGCATTCTGGTAGCCACAGTTCGGACACAGCATCGCGATGTACTCCTTCATCCTGTCACTGATGGCCGGCGATCGTTGCGCGCACTCGATCCGTCGCTGGGACTACCCAAGCGCCTCCTGATTTGATGTGTACGCGCGGTAAATGTTGCAGGCCAGGCCTGTTTTTAATCATTGCACAAGTTGTGCCTTGTTTCCGCCGCACCGCTCAGTCACTCAGCGTCACACAGTACGATCGGTGAGATCGACTTGCGAAGCTGGATCGATTGGATTCAGGACCGATTGGCGCTGATCCAGCCTGCGAGATCCGGCGGCGTATGGTAAGATCAACCAGCCACGCGCGGCGGAGCATACCTACAATAGTACGTTGTTCGCGCAAACGTGCGCAAGTCTAGCGTAGGCGCTGGAACTCGGCCCGAAATGTCGCCTCAAGCGCTTGTTTCTCCGCAGGTTCCAGCAGTGACGCCTGTACACCGTTGAGCACCAGCTGCTCGATCTCGGCGGCCTCAAAGCCAAAGGATCGCGCCAGCAACAGATATTCGTCGGTGAGCGTCGTATTGAACATCGGCGGATCGTCGCTGTTGACTGTGATATACACGCCCGCGTCGTACAAACGGCGAATCGGATGCGCCTCGACGCTGGGCACCACCGCCGTGCAAACGTTGCTGGTCGGGCAGACCTCAAGCGGGATTTGATGCTCGCGCAGGTAGGTTACCAGCTCGGGATCGTGGATTGCCTGGACGCCGTGGCCGATGCGCTCGGCCTTGAGCTCACGGAGCGCGCCCCAGATGCTGTCAGGACCGTCGGCCTCGCCGGCGTGTGGGATCGAGTGCAGACCATTGGCGCGGGCGCGCTCGAACGGCGCGACGAACAGCTCAGGCGGAAAGCCTTTTTCCATTCCGCCCAGGCCCAGCGCGACGACGCCCTGGCTGCGACCTTCGAGTGCCATCTCGACGGTTTCCATGCCGTCGAAGCCTTTCGCGTGAAGATTGCGTACAATATCGACGATCCAGCGCATCTCGACGCCGTACTTTTGCCGGGCGGCCTGGCGGCCACGATTAACACCGGCCAGCAGATCCGCGAAGGGAATGCCCAGACGTCCGGCGTGGGTCACCGGCGACCAGGTGATCTCGGCGTAGCGAATATTTTGCTCGGCCATCGTCGCGCCGAACTCTTCGCAGATCAGCGCAAAATCGTCGGGCGTTTGCAGACAGTTGATGATCGTCGCATACACCTTGATGAAATGCGCAAAATCGGTGAATCGATAAAATGCGCGCAGTTCGTCTAGCGTTTGTGCCGGTAAT
>JAFAYS010000334.1 GCA_019240175.1 Chloroflexota bacterium
CAGCTGGCGCAGCGGCAGCTCCTGTCCAAAGACCGCGCGAATACGCGACATTACCTGCGTCGCCAGCAGCGAGTGCCCGCCCAGCGCAAAGAAGTTCGTCGTCACGCCCACGCGCTCACGCTCCAACACCGCCGCCCAGATGCTGGCCACCAGCTCCTCGCTCGGCGATTGTGGCGCGACGTACTCCGACCCTTCAGCCACAGTTTCATCCGGTGCCGGCAGCGCCTTACGATCGACCTTGCCGTTGGCCGAAAGCGGTAGCGCCTCAAGCACCACGAACGCGCTGGGCAGCATGTAGGCCGGCAGCGTCGTACTCAGGAACTGGCGCAACTCCTCGGTTGTGGGTGCCGTGTCGCCGTCCGGCACGAGATAGGCGACCAGCCGCAGCTCCGTGCCACCATCGGCGCGGGCCATGACGACGGCTTCGCGGATCGCTGCATGCTGGGCCAGCGTGGCCTCAACCTCGCCGACCTCGATGCGATAGCCACGGATCTTGACCTGCGCATCGGTGCGGCCCAGAAATTCCAGCGTGCCGTCCGGGAGGTAGCGTGCGCGGTCGCCCGTGCGATACCAGCGCCCGCCGTCCACCTCGACAAACTTCTCTGCCGTTAGCTCGGGGCGATCGAGATAGCCACGCGTCACGCTGCCACCGCCGATGTACAACTCGCCCGCCACGCCGACCGGCACCAGCTGGCCGTGCGCGTCGTAGAGCCGCAGCTGCGCGTTGGGCAGCGGCTTCCCAATCAGCTGGCGCGTCGGCAGCGTTTGCGGATCGACCACGTGGCAGGCGCAAATGATTGTGCCCTCGGTTGGGCCGTAGAGCACCACCAGTTCCGCCTGCGGGAAGACCGCCAGCGTGTCGACCAGCAGCTCCGGCGGCACCGCGTCACCACCCACCCAGATCCGCCGCAACCCGGCGTAGGCCTCGGACGTGTTCACCTGGCGCGCGTGCTCAACAATCTGGCGCAGCAGGCTCGGCACCGCATGCAGCAAGGTCCAGCCCTGCAGATCGTCCACGAGCTGCGGCAGATCCAGGATCTGCGTCTGGGTCTCGATCACGACGGTGCCGCCGACCAGCAGCGGGTTCAGCAGCTCGAACGCCGCGATGTCAAACGCGACCGAGGCCAGCCACGGCTGCACATCCGTCGCGCGGTAGCCAAACGTCGATTGGCTGGCGTGCAGCACCTGCAGCAGCTGCCCATGCTCCACCAGCACCGCTTTCGGCGTGCCGGTTGTGCCTGAGGTGTAGATTAGATACGCCAGGTTGTTCAAGCCAACACCGCTCACCGGCGGTGTCACGGGCTGCCCGGCGATGGTGTCGGCATCCGCGTCGAGCATGACGATCTGCGCGGTAGTCTCTGGTAGCGTTTCCCGCAGCGACGCCTGCGTCAGGACCACGACCGGCGCGGCATCGCTCAGGATGAAGGCCACGCGCTCGGCGGGATAGCTCGGGTCGATCGGCACATAGGCACCACCGGCTTTCCACACCCCCAGCAGCGCCACCACGAGATCCTGCGACCGGTCGAGGACCAGCGCCACGCGTGTCTCGGGTCCCACGCCCAACGTCTGGAGGTGCTGCGCCAGCTGATTCGCGCGCGCTTCTAGCTCAGCGTAGCTCAAGCGCGCCGTGCCGCAGATCAGGGCCGTGGCGTCGGGCGTGCGCGCCGCCTGCTGGGCAAGCAGCTCATGCACCAAGCGATCCTGCACGTAGGACTGCGCTGTCGTGTTCCAGTCGGCCAGCTGCGCCTGCTCGGCCACCGTCAGCAGCGGCAACGTGCGCACCGGTGCGTCAGGATCGGCGACCAGCGCGCTCAGCAGCCCCACGAAGTGCGCTAGCAACCGCTCAATCGTCGTCGCTGCGAACAAATCCGTGCTGTATTCGAGGAATCCTTGCAACCCTTCGTCCGTCTCGGCAAACGTGATGCTCAGATCGAACTTGGTAGTCTCAACTAGCACTTCGACCGGCGTGATCGTGAGCGGCCCGGCTTGCGCCGTAGATCGTGCGTCGCTGTGGACGGCAAACATGACCTGGAAGAGCGGGTGGCGGCTGAGGTCGCGCTCGGGCTGGACGATCTCGACCACTTGCTCAAACGGCACGTCTTGCTGGGCATACGCGCCCAGCGCCATCTCGCGCACACGCGCCAGCACCTCGCGGAAACTCGTCGCGCCGGTGAGATCGGTGCGCAGCACGAGCGTGTTGACGAAAAAGCCGATCAGCGCTTCGGTCTCGCCGCGCGTGCGGTTGGCGATCGGCGTGCCGACCACGATGTCATCCTGCCCGCTGTAGCGACTGAGCAGCTGCTGCCACCCCGCCAGCAGCGTCATGAACAGCGTCGCGCCTTCCCGCCGGCTCAGACTCACCAGCGCGGTGTGCAGCGTGTCAGGCAGGCGGAACTCGTGCACGGTGCCGCGCAGCGTGGCGACCGCCGGACGCGGGTAATCGGTGGGGAGTTGCAGCGGCTCAAGCCCGGCTAGCTGCTGACGCCAGTAGTCGAGCTGCGCTTCTAAGGCCGCTCCTTGCAACCATTGGCGCTGCCACACCGCGTAATCGGCATACTGGATCGGCAGCGCGGGCAGCGCTAGAGCTTGACCATGGCCCGCAGCCCGGTAAAGCGCAACGAGCTCACGGACAAGCACACCCATCGACCAGCCGTCGGCGATGATGTGATGCATGTTGAGCAGCAGCGCATGCTCATCGTCGCCCAGGCGGAAGAGCGTCACCCGCAAGAGTGGTCCGGCCTGTAGATCAAACGGCTGCGCGACCGCTGCCGCCAACTGCTGCCGCAGCGCCACCTCTCGCTCACCCGCATCCTGATCACTCAGATCCACCAGCGCCAGCGGCAACGACTGCGCCGCGTGGATCACCTGGATCGGTGTCTCGCCCTGGTTGGTAACCTGCTGGGCGAAAGTGGTGCGCAACGACTCATGGCGCTGGACGAGCGTGTCAAGGCTGTGCTGCAAAGCCGCGACATCCAAGGCACCCTGCAAGCGGAGCGCAACCGGCATGGCGTAGGCGCTGCTGCCCGGCTCCAGCTGATCCAGGAACCACAGCCGCTGCTGCGCGAA
>JAFAYS010000340.1 GCA_019240175.1 Chloroflexota bacterium
AGCAAATTGCCGACCAGATCCTGCTGCTCGCGGAAGTAGTCGCGGCCATTGATCGGCAGCAGCGCCAGATCTACCTGCTCGCCTTCCAGCGCCTGGATGATCTCGGGCACCAGGATCGTATCGCCGGAGTGCAGCAGCGTGATGTCGCCGCAGCGCAGCACAAAGCCCATCCAGCGCGATCGTTGCGCCTCGATCTCAAGCGCGTAGTGCGCCGCCGGGATCGCGCGGTAGTCGCCGCCGGCGATGGTGTAGCGCTCGTCAAGCGTAGGTACGCGCGCCCGCCCCGTGTCGATGCCGGCCTCTTCCAGGATTTTCAGGCTTTGCGCCGAGGCTACCAGCTGTGCATCCGGCGAGGCAGCCAGCAGCGGTCTGAGCGTGACCGGATCGGTGTGGTCCGGGTGCTCGTGCGTACACAAGATTAGATCGACACCGCGCAGCATGTCCGGCTCCAGCGGCGGTGGAAAGCACGACTCGGGACCGCCCGTGCTGTGGATTGCGTCCGAAAGATACGGGTCGATCACGGCCAGCGTTTGGCTGCTCTTGATTACAAAGCCCGATTGGCCGAGCGCCCACAGCGCCAGCATGCCTTGGGGAACCGCCAGCTCCGCGATCTGCGCGCCAAGCTCCGCGCCACGACGAATCGTCATCCTCAGCTCCTTTTTCCATGAAAATAACAAAGGCACGCAATGCGCGTGCCTCAAGTCATTTCGATCGATCCTGGCTTATTTTTGAGCGGCCTGTGCTCGTTGCAGCGTGCTCAGATGCTCGATCACCCGACGCTGAACTTCCGCCGACGGCACACGATCGGTGTGTAGATAGAACGTTGCGTTGCGGCGCGCCGAGGCTAGTCGCTCGATCTGGACGTTGTAGAGCCACTCAGGAAACTCGTTGCGCCGCCGCCTGGTGATCGTCGCCGGGCTGGCATCCAGAAAGATCAGCGCGTCGGGTGTGCCGCCGTGCTTCCACAGCTCGCCGATCTGCGAGTGCTCCTGCGCTACCGCCCGCGCGGTATAGCCCAGCGCCTGCAGACGCTTGACGAGCGTTGTTTTGCCGCTGCCGCACGGCCCAACTACAACCACTAACATACGCAGCTACGCGGCGCGTCCCGCCACAACGAGCGGTTGCTCCACGTCACTATTTATACACTCGTTCCAGCGGGAAGGTAAGCTCCTGCCGCCGGATCTTCGGCGTGTCTTCCTCGCGGGGCAGCGCCGAGAGCACCATCACGCTCATATCGTCGGTGGGCCGCTTCTGGTCCAGCTCCAGCGCCCGCAGTAAGATGCTGTCGGCCAGATATTTGGCGGTGCAGCCATTGTCGCAGCGGATCGAGGCCAGGTAGTTGCCCAGATCCATATCTTTGCCGTAGCGCTGCCCGGCCTGCGCGATGCCGTCCGTAAACGCGATCACATACATGTGCGGCTCGATCTCATGCTGGCTGATCATCGGCTTGGTATTTGGGTAGAGCCCGATCGCCGTGGACGGCTCGTTGCTGGAAATCAGGCCGCTTGGCTTTAGAATATAATACGGCATCGGGTTGTTGCGTGACATAAGAATACAGCCGGTTGGAAAATCGACCGACAGAATATTCAGCGTGGCCGAGACCTGGCCGTTGCGGTAGCCGTACAGATAATCATGCACCGCGCGGGCAACCGCGCCGTCACGTGCGCCGTCTTTGAGCATCGCTACCGCGCGCGCCGTGACCAGGTTGCTCAAGGTTTTTGCGCCGCGACCGCTGCCCTGCCCATCGACCATCACCAACGAAAAGCCGCCCTTGGGCCGCTCGATCATTTCGATCGTATCACCGCTCTCGGGCGACGCATATTTGCCAACTTTTGCAACTGCGGCTTGCAATTCCAGCATTACAGGTCCTTCTAGCTTTTCTCGTTGCCACATCATACCACACACCCTTCTCCTTCGCGGGAAAAGCACGTGCTTCCCTTATATGTTCAAACTCATAGCTTCTGCCAAAAGTTACGAACCTTGGGCTGACTTTGTATCTGTTAAGCAAAGGACGAGTGAGCGGCGCAGACTTACAGTG
>JAFAYS010000368.1 GCA_019240175.1 Chloroflexota bacterium
TGCCCTGGCCTGCCGAGCTGGAGCTGGCGATCCGCAGGGCGCAGCTTGAGATCCTGGAAGCGCAGACCGAGATGACCGGCAAGTTCTACGTCGGGCGCAACCTGTGCCAAACCTTTGATATGGCCGGGCTGAGCCAGTGCAGCATCACAACCTATACGATCAATCGTGGCGCGCCGCTGGGCCAGGACGAGCGGACCTTTCTCGAAGGTTATCTCTGCGATCTGCGCGAGCGCGCCGACAGCCGGCTTGAGCCCGAGGCCCGCCGCGCCTTCGATCTGCTGCTCGACGCTGGCTCGAACGTGTATCTGCTGGATCGGCCCGATTTCTTCATGAGCGTGCTAGAGATCGTGGCCTGTGGCAAGAAACCCACCGCTGATCAGGATGGTGTTTGATGCCTATTCGCCCAGCAACCGACGCCGATCTCGATGTCATGATCGTGCTGGCCGACGAGAAGCGCACGGAGTACGCGCAGTACGCGCCGACCTTCTGGCGCAAAGCCGCCGACGGGCCGCTTAAGCAGCGCGATCATTTTCGCGGCCTGCTCGCTCAGCCCAACATTATCGCGCTGGTGAGCGAAGCAGACGGTGCGATCGATGGCTTTGTGCTGGGCTCGATCGTGGACGCGCCGCCGGTGTATGATCCAGGCACGCAGGTCTGTGTGATCGACGATTTTACGGTCGCGGAACCCGAAAGCTGGCCGTCGGTTGGCCGCGCGCTGCTAGAGGCGACTCGCCAGCATGCCACGGCTCGGCAGGCGAATCTAACGGTAGTTGTGTGCGGGCATCTGGATCAGGCCAAGCGCGCGATGCTGCAAACTGCGGGCTTTGGCATCGCCTCTGAGTGGTACGTCAATCCGCTGTAACGCTCGGCGCGGGCGGGACGTTTGTCAGTGCCAGCCCGCGCCATTAAATTCCTCGATTTTGCTAGGCTGCCGCGCTCTGCTGGCGCAGCTCCGCGCCGACGAGGGCAGCGCAGCGCTCGCCGCTGGTCATCGCGCCGTTGATGCTGCTGGCCTCGGTCCACTCCGCCGCGATGTACAGCCCCGGCTGCCCCGTGCGATTCTCCGGCAATCGGCTGTAGATGCCGGCGGGCTGCGGGAACTGCGCGTAGCGGATGCGATACACTTTGAGCGGATAGTAGCCCAGCAGTGCCTGAAGCGCCCGCTGATCGCCGGCGAACATCTGGCGGAGATCTTGCATGGCCGCCACGACCAGCTGTCCGTCATCCAGATCGGGAGCGCCCAGCACGACCGCGCTGAGCAGATGGCGGCCCTGCGGCGCGTAGCTCGGCGCGACGTTGGTCAGTAGCTGCGCGTTATTGACGAACGCGTCCGGCGCGGCGTTGAGCACGATCTTGCGGCTGGTGTAGAGCGGCTCTAGGCCCGCGAAATAGATCGCGGCGGTTTCCAGCGCTCCCTCGGGCGGATCGAGATTGGCGAGCGCGCGGGCGCTCGGCGCTTCGGTGGCCAGCACCACGGCATCGGCGGTGATCTCCTCGCCGTCGCTAAGCCGCACGCCGGTCACGCGGTCGCCGTCGTGGAGCAGCGCCGCCACGCGGGCATTGCAGCGAATCGCGCCGGCAGCGCGTAGTGGCGCGGCGAGCTGCTGGGTGATCGCGCCGATCCCTGCGGCGGGCAGCGTGGTCTGGCCTGAGGCGAGCGTGCGGAAGTAGAAGCGAAAGGCCGCCGCGCTGGTGCTCAGATCACGCGTCAGGAAGATGCCGCCAAAGAACGGTCGGAAAAAGCTATCGATCGTGCGCTCACTGTAGCCTTCGGTGCGCAGATATTCCAGCGTGCTCTGCGTATCCGGCTCGGCGTCTTGATCGCCCTCCTGGCCGCGCAGCTTAAGCGCCAGCCGCACCGTGCGCAGCTTGTCGGCTACCGGAATCGCCGTCGTGATCGCCGCCTCCGAAACATCGCCCCAGTTGCGGTCGCGCAGCGGATCGGTCAGCACGCGCTGGTGTCCATGCTGTGCCACGATCGCGCCGGGCTCGAACGGCTGAAGATCGAGCGCCCGCAGATCGAGATTGCGCTGGACGGCAGGATACGCGTCGAAGAGCACTTGAAAGCCGTGATCGAGCGTGAAGCCCTCGACGTGATCCGAGCGCACCCGGCCTCCGACATCCGCCTCGGCTTCCAGAACGGTGACAGGAATCTGCTGCTGATGGAGATGACGCGCGCAGGTCAGCCCTGCCAGTCCAGCCCCAACGATCAAAACGGTCATGCGATGCTTACTCCTTTGCAGAATCTCCTCTTTATCATACGCGATTTTCGAGGACGAAGAGAGGTTCTGGCTGGAATCTAAAAGCGTCGATCTACGAGAAGAGATCGACGCCTTAGAGCCTGATTCTAGCGGTACACATCCCGCCGGTTACCAACTTTCACGACAGTAACAATCAGCTCTGTGTCTTTGATCGCATAGACAACGCGGTATTGACCTACCCGAATTCGCCAGAATTCTGAGCCCGTCAGCTTAACACAACCCGCTGGACGAGGTGTTGCTGCCAGAGCATCAATTGCTGCAAGTACACGTGCATAATCTGCTGATGGTAAGCGGGCTAGCTCCTTTTGGGCGCTGCGAACGATGACGACGGCGTACATTAGCTGGCCTTTCGAGCCGTCCGTTGATCTTCAATTTCCTGAATCGCCTGGTCCAGCGGGATCGCTTCCTCTTCAGCCAATCGTCTCGTGGCGTCGCGAATATCCTCCGCGTCTTCGATGGCTTCGAGCGCTCGATCCAGGAGATACAGAACTTGTCCATGCAAAGAACGACGTTCTTTTGCAGCCATTGTTGCTATCGGCTCGTACAGATCGGGCGGGAGCCGAAGCGTAAAAGGCTTTGCTGTTTGGTCGTGCATGTGTGTGTCTCCTCACTAATGATTATAAATCATAATGGTATTATGATCAACTAAAATACACCATAATAGTTTTAAATAACTTTGATGGTCATCGCTCTTTTTGCAGGCTTAGGATTACTTGTCAGCTTGACAGCGGCTTAACTGTTGGCATAGACTCTAGGCGCTCTGATGAGCTGTCGAAGAGGAGAGCAACGATGCATCCGCGTATCATCAGCGAGCTGCGGGCGATCGTCGGGGAGCGCGGCCTGATCACCGAGACCGAGCAACTGCGCACGTACGAGTGCGACGGCCTGACGAATTTTCGGGTGGTGCCGTTGGCGGTCGCGCTGCCCGCGTCCGGCGAGCAGGTCCAGGCGATCGTGCGGATCTGTCATCGCGAGGGCATCCCGTTTGTGGCGCGCGGCTCCGGCACTGGCCTCAGCGGCGGCGCGCTGCCCGTCGAAAGCGGCATCGTGATCAGCCTGGCACGGCTCAATCGCATCCTGGACGTCGATCTACCAAATGCGCGCGTGGTCGTCGAGCCCGGCGTGATCAATCTTCAGGTGACGCAGCAGGTCGCGCCGCACGGCTACTTCTACGCGCCCGACCCGTCATCGCAGTCGGTCTGCACGATCGGCGGCAACGTGGCGGAAAACTCCGGCGGGGCGCACTGTCTCAAATATGGCTTTACCGCGAATCATGTGCTGGGCCTGAAGGTCGTGCTGCCTGACGGCGAGATCGTCGAGCTGGGCGGCAAAACGCTGGATCAGCCCGGCTACGATCTGATGGGCGTGTTCGTCGGCTCCGAGGGCACGCTCGGCATCGCCACCGAGATCACGCTGCGGCTGGTCAAGCGTCCCGAGGTGATCCAGACGCTGCTGGCGGCCTTTCACTCCACCGACGAGGCCGGCGCTGCCGTGAGCGAGATCATTGCCGCCGGGATCTTGCCCGCCGCGATCGAGATGATGGATAATCTCAGCATCCAGGCGGCGGAGGCTGCGGTCCACGCCGGCTATCCGCAGTGCGAGGGCTTGCTGCTGGTTGAGCTTGACGGTCCCACCGCCGAGGTCGCGCTGTCGATGGAGCGTGTGACCGCGATCTGTCGTAGCTGCGGCGCGTGGGAGATCCGGCTGGCGCAGTCCGATGCCGAGCGGCTGGTAGTCTGGAAAGGTCGCAAGGCCGCCTTTGCCGCAATGGGCCGCGTCTCGCCCGACTACATCGTGCAGGACGGCGTGATCCCACGTACGGCCCTGCCACGGGTGCTGCGTGAGATCAAACAGCTCAGCGAGGCGGCGGGTCTACGCGTCGCGAACGTCTTCCATGCGGGCGACGGCAATCTGCATCCGCTGGTACTCTATGATCGCAGCGTGCCGGGACAGGAGCACATCGCCGAGGAGCTGTCGTTCGATATCATCAAGCTCTGCGTGCAGGCGGGCGGCTCGATCACCGGCGAGCACGGCGTGGGCCGCGAGAAACAAAAGTACATGTCCACGATGTACGCCGAGCCGGATCTCGACACGATGCAGCTTGTGCGCTGCGCCTTCGATCCGCGGCATCTGGCCAATCCCGATAAGCTGTTTCCGCGCCCGCGCCTCTGCGCCGAAAAGCCGGGCCGCTACGAGCCGCATCCGCTAGAGCAGGCAGGGATTGCCGAATTATTTTAGAACCTAGAACTTAGAACCTAGAACCTAGAATCGGACGGAGAACAAAGAACAAAGAACAAAAGCAAGTAACTCTGATCTCCCCTTCTCCTATCGCAACCAATTGGGGAAAGAGGCCGGGGCATGAGGGCCTGATCAAGAGTTTGAACAACCAACACGATTTGAATCCATGTACTTTAGGTTCTAGGTTCTGGGTTCTAGGTTCTTCCTTGATGGAGAGCGTCAATGACGGTTGACTCCCAAACGCTGCACACCGATCTCAGCGCGATCGTGGGAGCGGAGCAGGTACGAGCGGCAGTGCCAGCCGATGCGATCGACGGCGTGCAGCCGCAGATGATTGTCGAGCCGGACGACGAGGCGCAGGTCGCGGCGGTGCTGCGGCTGGCTTCGGGTGCCGGGCTGAGCGTTGTGCCGCGTGGTGGCGGATCGAAGCTGGGCTGGGGCAATCCACCCCGCAGCGTCGATCTGATCCTGTCGCTCCGTCGCCTCAACCAGGTGATCGAGCATGCCTGGGGCGACATGACCGCGACGGTGCAGGCCGGCTGTCGAGTGGCCGAGCTTCAACGTGTGCTGGCCGAGCATGGTCAGCGATTGGCGCTCGATCCGCTCTGGCCGGAGCGCGCGACGATCGGCGGGATTCTAGCGACCAACGACAGCGGCTCGCTCAGGGCACGCTACGGCACACTCCGCGACCTGGTGCTGGGCGTGACGATCGCGCTGCCGGACGGCACGTTGGCCCGCAGCGGCGGCAAAGTCGTCAAAAACGTGGCGGGCTACGATCTGCCCAAGCTGATCAACGGCGCGTTTGGCACGCTGGGCGTGATCACCGAGGCAACCTTTCGGCTCTACCCGCTGCCGGCGCATGTGCGCTGTTTGCGCTTTCAGGCTTCCGAGGTCAGCGCGCTCCACCGCTTGCTGCTGCGTGTGCTCGACTCGACGCTGGTGCTGACCGGCGCGCAGCTTGCGGTCGCGTCCGAATCGCCGCCGGTGCTGGATCTGCGCTGTGAGGGCATCGCCGAGGCGCTGGACGATCAGATCGCGCAACTGATGCAGTTTGGCACCGGCCTGTCGGTTGCGCCGCTCGATCCCGTCGACTGGCATGGCTACGATTCGCTGTGGAGCGAGGATGAGCAGGAGCTGATCTGCAAAGTGAGCGTGCTGCCCAGCGATATCGGCGCGCTGACGCAGACGATTCGGCGTGTGGCCGGGCCGATGCAGCTAGGCTGGGAGCTGAAGATCCAGGCGCTGGGCACCGGCATGCTGCGCATCGCGGGCGCGAACGAGCAGACGCTGCTGGCGGCGCTAAGCATTCTCCGCGCGGAGAGCGGACAGCTCGCCGGCTCCTGCGTGGCGCTGCACGCGCCGCTGGCCGTCAAGCAAAAGCTCGATGTGTGGGGCGCTGCGCCTGGCTCATTGCCGCTGATGCGCCGCGTCAAAGATCGCTTCGATCCGCAGCATGTGCTCAATCCCGGACGTTTTGTAGGAGGCATGTGATGGCGCAGGCCGTGAAGGAAGGGTCCCGCAGCCCGATCAGCATCTTTGACGAGTTTCACCCGCCCTCGCCCGAGCTGATCGACGAGTGCGTACACTGCGGCTTTTGCCTGCCTACCTGCCCGACGTATCTGCTGTGGGGTGAGGAGATGGACTCGCCGCGTGGCCGCATCTACCTGATGAATCTAGGTAATCAAGGCCAGGCCGCGATGACCGACACCTACGTCCGTCATTTCGATCAATGCCTCGGCTGCATGGCCTGTTTGACGGCCTGTCCCTCGGGCGTGCAGTACGACAAGCTGATCGAGACGACGCGAGCGCAGATCGAGCGCAACTACGGGCGCTCACTGCCCGACAAGCTATTTCGGCGGATGCTCTTCGCGCTTTTTCCGCATCCCAACCGGCTGCGTGTGCTGGCCGCGCCGCTGTGGGTGTATCAGGCCTCAGGGTTGCGTGGTCTCGTCCAGCGCTCGCGGGTGCTGGATCTACTGCCGGCGCGGCTTAGAGCCATGGAAGCACTGCTGCCGCCGATCTCATTAGATGCGCTGCGTGCCAAGGTGCCGACGCGCACACCAGCGCAGGGCCAGCGCCGTCGTCGTGTGGGGCTGCTGCTCGGCTGTGTGCAGCGCGTTTTTTTCGGCGATGTCAACGCGGCGACCGCGCGGGTGCTGGCCGCCGAGGGCTGCGAGGTGATCGCGCCGCCGGAGCAGGCGTGCTGTGGCGCGCTGATGGTTCATGCCGGCCAGGAGCAGGACGCGCTGGTGCTGGCGCGGCGTATGATCGACGTGTGGGAGCGCGCCGATGTCGATACGATCGTGATCAATGCGGCTGGCTGCGGCTCGACGCTCAAGGAGTACGGCTATCTGCTGCGTGACGATCCGGCCTACGCCGAGCGTGCCAAGGTTTTCGCCGCCAAGTGCAAAGATATCTCCGAGGTGCTGGCCGAGCTAGAGCCGCGCGCGCCGCGTCACCCGCTGAAGCTGCGCGTCGCCTACCATGACGCCTGCCATCTTCAGCACGCGCAGGGTGTGCGCGCCGAGCCGCGTAAAGTCCTGGGCACGATCCCCGGCCTTGAGATTCGCGAGATCCCGGAGGCCGCGATCTGCTGTGGCTCGGCGGGCGTGTATAACCTGGTCGAGCCCGAGCCGGCCCAGCAACTCGCCGATCGCAAGGTGCAGCACGTGCTTTCCACCGGCGCGGAGCTGCTGGCGACGAGTAATCCTGGCTGCCTACTTCAGATCATGAATGGTCTCAAGCGGGCTGGTCATCCTTTGCCGGCGGTGCATCCTGTTGAGCTGATCGACGCCTCGATCCGGGGCGTGCTGCCGGCGGCGTTGGAGCGTCGGTAGACAGCGTGAGCTGTGGAGCAAGATGAGCGCCCAAACGATCTTGAATCTGGCCAGCCAGCAGCTCACGTCGCTGCCCGAGCCGCTGCTGACGGACGAGCTAGCAGAGCTGAATCTCGACCTTAATCAGCTCACCACGCTGCCTGAAGATATCGGGCGACTGCAGCGGCTGCACACACTGAGCATGTACCATAACCAGCTTGAGTCGCTGCCGGAGTCGCTCTGGCAGTTGAGGCAGCTGCGTGTGCTGAACATCGCCGAAAATCGTTTCAGCACGCTGCCCAATGGGATCGGCAACCTGACGCAGCTGGAAATGCTGGATCTTGGACATAACGCCTTCACATCGCTGCCCGAGGCGTTGGGTCGGCTGCAACAGTTGACTTTCCTGTATCTGAGCGACAACCGGCTCACCACACTGCCAGATTCCTTTGCCAAACTGCGCAGCCTGATCTATCTGGGTCTTACCGATAATCTTTTATTTGCTCTCCCTGAGGCTGTCACCCAACTACCTAAGCTGATCGAGCTGCGACTTTACAACAACCAGCTTGAATCGCTACCGGAGTCGATCGGCGGACTCGTGGCGCTCAAAGAGCTGTATTTGATGAACAATCGGCTGGTGAGGCTGCCGGCTTCGATCGGCGGGCTCAGCCGCTTACGCAAGTTGATCCTGCAAGACAACCAGCTGCAATCCTTGCCGGATTCGGTCGGCGATCTGGTCTCGCTCACCGATCTGGATTTGCGCAACAATCGGTTGACGGCCTTGCCCGATAGCGTGGGCAAGTTGCGCAATCTGCGCTTTTTGGATCTACGGGCCAATCGACTGACAGCGCTGCCCGAAGGCCTGGGCGAGCTGCTACAACTGGAAAAACTGGATTTGCGCTGGAACCGGCTGGCGGCGCGTCCCGATTGGATCGCGCGGCTTGAGCAGCGTGGCTGCACGGTTTTTCTGTGATTCAGCCTTGAGCTTGAATCCTGATCACTCACAAACTCTGTTCCTAGTTACGGCTGATAGTCATATCTTCACCAAACCACTACCAAACAAACCTTGCCTCGCGCTGTTCCTTCTTCTATAGTTCCCCGCTGTATTAGTCTTCAACTCTCTCCACTGGTTAACCCAACTTGCTTGTTCTGAAAGGAGGACGTGGTAGCAGCGCCACGTGCCTGATATGAGCTACGACTCTGAGACTTCTACCGAAGAAGTGCGCTCCCTGCGCCATCGCATCGCCGAGCTGGAGGAGACGGTCTCCATGCACCAGCATATTGCTGCTGAGCTGCGCGCCAGCCAGGAGCAGCGCAACCACGCCGAGCAGCGCTTCCGTGGTTTGATCGAGGCTGCGCCGGACGGGATCATCATCACCGATCATGAGGGCGTGATGCTGCTGGTCAATCAGCAGATCGAAGCGCTGTTTGGCTACGATCGCGGCGAGCTGATCGATCACTCGGTCGATATGCTGCTGCCCAAGCGGATGCGCGTCAATCATTTTCGCTATCGCACAAACTACGTGGACGCACCGCATACCCGTCCGATGGGCTTTGGCCTGAATCTGCTGGGCGAGCGCAAAGACGGCAGTGAGTTTCCGCTTGAGATCAGC
>JAFAYS010000503.1 GCA_019240175.1 Chloroflexota bacterium
CGATGTGTACCGCCAGGTGCAGCCGCGCCTACAGCCGCACACGCCGCTTTTTACCCGCCAGCTCGCGCCGGGCTTAGCCTTCGCCGAGGAGCCGGGAACGGGCGAGAGCTTTGGCATGTTCTGCTGCCGGCTGGTGGCGGAGGGCATTTGGCACGCGTATCTACAGGGCACGCAAAGCATTTCGAGCCGGCTGGAAGAGATCAAGCGGCGGTTTGCCAGCCACGAGATCAGCCTGGAGCGGCCATACTTACGCTCTGCTTCCGTCGATACGTATGAATTTCCAACCTATTGAAGCCTTGGAACATGTTATGACCGACCGAAATCAGCTCTACCTCAGCGTTGCCGACGCGATTGGCGCCCGCCTGAGCCGTGATGCTCTATGGTCTGGCCAGCGCTGCAACTGGCTCGGCGCTTCGATGGAGCCCGTCGACGGCAGCTGGAAGATCGCGCAGCGGACGTTCGGCCCCGATCTTTACAGTGGAACCAGCGGGATGGCGCTGTTTTTGGGCCGTCTGTACGCAGCCGTGGATGAACGCATCTATCACATGACGGCGCTCGGGGCGATTCGCCAGGCGCTCTCGCGCGTAGAAGATCTTGCGCCCATGGCGTATGTCAGTTTTTATTCGGGAATAACCGGCATCGCCCACACCTGCACGATCCTGGCGCAGTTGCTGGATGAGCCGCAGCTTGCCGAGCGCGGGCTAGATCTCTTAGCAACACTCCCCACGGTCGATCCCGATACCCAAGGGCTGGATGTATTGTCAGGCTGTGCCGGCGCAATTCCTGTACTCTTAAGCCTGGGCCGGCAGCACCAGCAGCCGCAGCTGATCGATCGAGCGGTCGCGTATGGACAGCATCTTCTCAAAACTGCGCGGCAGTGGCCGTTCGGCTGCTCGTGGGATACGATGAAACTGCCGGGACAATCAGAGCCGGTACCACGGGATCTGCTGGGCTTTTCTCACGGCACAGCCGGCATTGCCTGGAGCTTACTCGAACTGTATCAGGAAACGCAGCACGAGCAGTTTCGGCAGACAGCAGAGGCGGCCTTCCAATACGAGCGCTACTGGTTTAGCCCGCAGCAGCAGAATTGGCCCGATCTCCGCAACTTGCAGGGATCGGGCAATCCACCCGGCGAGCCCGGCTTTATGCTGGCCTGGTGTCACGGCGCTCCCGGCATTGGCCTTTCTCGTGTGCGTGCTTTTCAGCTGCTCGGCGATCACCTGGCCCAGGAAGAGGCGATCATTGCCACCAGCTCGACGGCACGCGTGCTGGAACAATCGGTGCTGGCTGCTGGGCAAAGCTTTTGCCTGTGTCATGGCCTGGCGGGCAATGCTGAGCTTTTGCTGTATGCACATCAGGTGATCGGTAACAGCCGCGATCTCGCGCTCGCCGAGCAGATCGGGCAGTACGGCGCGCTGCAATACCATGCCAGTCAAACGCCCTGGCCCTGTGGTGTGCTGGGAGCCGGCGAAACGCCAGGCCTCTTTCTGGGCCTGGCTGGGATCGGCTATTTCTACTTACGGCTTGCCAGCCCTCAGCAGGTGCCGCCGATCACCATTCCGCTGCCCGACACAAAATAAGGCTATGCTTTAGACAGCTCAGCATCACAATATTTATGTCAATCAATTACTCTCCGGTCGTGCCGTCGATCAGTTCGCGGAGAATATCGGCGTGTCCGTTGTGACGCGCGATCTCCTGGATCATATGCACAATGATCCGGCGCAGCGTATGCCCACGCGGCGAGTTTCTGGCGACATCGTCCAGGTCGGCGGCCTGAATAATTGCGTGTGAGCGTGCTGTCTCGTCCCTGTAGAGCGCGACGATCGCAGCGGTCGTGTCGTCGGCCTCGACGCGCCAATCGCCATCGGGATCAGCGTCCGACCAGGCAAACTCCACGTTCTCGCCCAGAAATACCGCGCGAAACCACCAGCGATGCACGTAGGCCAGATGCTTGACCATCCCCAGCAGCGTTACGCCCGAAGGCACAACCGAGCGGCGTAGATCCTCGTCGCTCAGCCCCTCGATCTTGATCAACAATGTTTCCTGACAGCGCTGAAGCTGCGCGTCAAGCACTTCCAGCTCAGAGCCAGCCGTCGGCACCGTGCGACGTGAGTCGGTCATTTGGATACTCCTATTTTGCTCATCTCAGTTGGCAGATTGCGCGGCCTGCCATTCCACCAGCGCGGCGGCAACCCAGGTCGGCGCCGGCTGGCGATAAAGCTCGGTTGCGTCGCTATACTTGAGATCCACAATCCGGCCTTGCAGTGGCCCGGCCACATAGCGAAACACCGTGCCGGCATCACGCGCATCGCTTTTGGCGCGCAAACAATGCCGCATGTAGCCTGGATAATCGCCACGGCTCAAAATCTCGATGCCCTCTTCGATCGTGCGGCGGGCAAAAGCCAATCCTTCGTCATCGGGCTCATACGATTGCTCAGGCGTATCACCGTAGCCGATCCCGTGATGCAGCGAGTCAGCGGTCGAGACGATCACCGCGTTCTCCGCCAGCCGCGCTAGCTCGTCGATGCCTGGCAACCGCTCGGGCTTGCCACCCGCGAGATAGGGATAGCGCTCGATCAAATCCGGTCCCTTGATGCCGCGTCGTTTGGTCTCAGCGGCCCAAAAATGCCGAAAGCAGAGCAGCGCATGATCGCCGCGCCACTCGTCGCGCCCAGCCAGGCCTGACCCTTGAATGCCCCAGAAAGGATAGTTCGCCGGATCGTCGCCAGCCGCCACGCGAATCCGGGCATCCTCCATCTCCTGGGTGAAGGCGTGCAGCACACTGATCACGATCACGCGATCCGCGCCGCTGTCGAGGCAGCCATTGACCGCCGCCGCCGTGTGCAGGCCGGAGTCGAAGGGATTCGTGTGAGGAAAGACCACCACGCCGCCATCGCGCAGCGTCGACGCAAAGTCCCACTGGCGGGCGGCGTCCAACACTGCGAGCGTGCCGCGCTCGCCAAGCTGCGCCAGCTCACCGTTATACAGCGCGTGGATCTCCCGACGTAATCGCTCTAGATCAAGCTTCATCGTCTTCTCCCCCAGCTAAGCAATCGCCCACAGCGAGCAATCAGCGCGATTATAGCTGAACTCAGCCCAAGCGACATCTCGTCTACGGGCGCTAGTGGCAAACTCCTTGCAAGTCGCAATTCTCGCGAATGGTGCAAGCCGGAAAGCGAGGCAGGAGCAATGGCAGATCGAGAGTCCGTCGATCCAGCAACAAGCGAGCAGTGGATCACCATACCTGGCCCCGCTGGCCGAGTCGCTGCATTGATCAATGTCGCGCCAAATGCCCGTAGCGCAGTGATCATGGTCGGTGGTGCCGGCGGTGGTATTCACGGGCCATCCGGCATCTATGCGCCATTGGCCCAACGGCTGCAGCATGAGCAGATCTATGCGCTGCGGCTCGAATACCGCCATCCCAACCAGCTTGCGGCCTGTGTGCAAGACGTCAACACCGCGATCTGGCTGCTTGAGCAGCACAGGATCGAGCAAATCATCCTGGTCGGCTGGTCGTTCGGCGGCGCGGTGGTGATTACGGCGGGCGCGGCCAGCAACAGCGTGGTCGGCGTAGCAACAGTCGCCAGCCAAACCTATGGCACCGAGGCGGTCAGCCAGCTTGCGCCCAGACAGCTGCTGCTCTTCCACGGTACCGCCGATACGGTGCTGCCGGTCACCTGTGCCCAGAGTCTGTTTAGCCGCGCCCACGAGCCAAAGCAGCTTGTCATCTATCCTGAAGACGATCATGGTCTCACGCGCCATGCCGATCAGCTGTTTGCGGAGCTGCTTGATTGGAGCCTTAAGCTCTTGCGCGGGACATAGCATCTCGTCAGAACGCCCACGTTCTGGCAATCCGCGAGCGCTGGCTGGCATGTGTAGCAGATCCACAGAGTAGCTGTAGAATAAGCTAAACCACTACTTGGAGTAACGCATGCAGCTCAACTATCAACGCTACGGCCAGGGCACACCACTGATCATTTTGCACGGACTCTTCGGCTCGTTGACCAACTGGAATACGCTCAGCAAACGTTTCGGCGAATATTACGAGGTCTTCGCCGTCGATCAGCGCAATCACGGCGCGTCGCCACACAGCGACCAATCAAGCTATCCGCTTATGGCTGAAGATCTGCACGCCTTTATGCGGGAGCAAAACCTCAGCTCAGCGCATCTGCTCGGCCACTCAATGGGCGGCAAGACCGCCATGCAGTTTGCGCTCACCTACCCGGAGCTTGTCGAAAAGCTGATCGTCGTGGACATCGCGCCTAAAGCCTATCTGCCGCACCACGACACGATCTTTGATGCGCTGTGTAATCTGAAGCTGAGCGAATACACCAGCCGCGCGGAGCTGGATCGCGTCCTCGCCCAAAAGATCGACTACGCGCCGACCCGACAGTTCTTGCTAACGAACGTCAC
>JAFAYS010000684.1 GCA_019240175.1 Chloroflexota bacterium
CGCAGCATCCAGATATAGGCGGCGATCATCAGCGGCACGATCGCCAACAGCAGCAGAAATTGGGGCCAAAGCCAGCTCATCGACGCCTCCAAATCAACCCGCTCATCCCATACTGTGTACGATCACGGCAGGCGGCTGAACCACAAGAACGAGCAGGCACCGCCGATCAGCAAGACCAGGAGTCCCAGGGCCGCAAAGAGCGCGGTAACCTCGGCTTCTTCCGGTCTGACCACCAGCTGGAGCTCGATGTTTTCGTAGATCGCGCGCAGCTCGTCCTGGCTTTCGGCGTTGTAATAGGTGCCCGCCGTGGTCTGCGCGATCTGCTGCAAGGTTTCCTCGTCGAGCTGCGTGTGCACGGTGAAGCCCTCGACTTCCAGGTCAATGCCCTGCGCGCTGCCGATGCCGACAGTGTACACACGCACGCCGCGATCTGCCGCCAGCTGCGCCGCCTCAAGTGGCTCCGGCGGCCCGGTGTTTTCGCCATCGGTCAGCAGCACAATCGCAGTCGAGGTGTCCGATCCTGGCGGCACCGGCTCCGGTGTCGGCGTGGGCGTCGGCGTCAGCGTGCTGTAGCGCCGCGTGTCGTCTTCGGCGTTGGCGTCCAGCGTGTTGAGCGAGGCCAGAATGCCTTGTCCCAGCGACGTGCCGCGCTGTGGCCGGATGCGGTTAATCGCGGCCAGGATCGCGGTCTGATCGTTGGTTGGTGCCTGTACCGCCAGGCCGTTATCGCTGAACGCGACCACGCCGATCTGCACGGTCGGTGGTTGGCGCTCCACGAACTCACGCGCGACGACCTTGGCCGCCTCCATGCGCGTCGGTTCGAGATCCGTCGCGGCCATGCTGCCCGAAACATCGAAGGTCAGGATCACGGTGCCTTCGACGCGCGGCAGGCTGACCACGGTCTGCGGACGAGCCAATGCGATTAGCAGGATCGTGAGGCCGGCCAGAAACAGCGCCGGTGGAATATGCCGCCGCGCGCCGAGCCGATTGCCGCCCGCGCCCTGCACAAATCCCAGGCTGCCGTAGCGCTCAAGCGCCTGCCGTCGTCGCTGCTGTAGCCGGAGGTAGAGCCAGACCGCCAGCGGGACGGCCAGCAACGACAGCAGCATAATGGGCCAGATAAACGACATAAGCACACTCACATCACGTTCGGCGCTGCCGCCGTAATGTCGCAAAACGCACGATCGCCCGCACCAGATCTTCCTCGGTCGAGAGCGCCAGCGCGTCGACGCCGGCGCGCTTGAACGCCGCGCTCAAGGTTGCCTCGCGCTGCTGGGCGGCCTCGCGGAAGCGCTGGCGGAATTTTTTATCGTGCGTGTCCACATAGATCTGCTCGCCGGTCTCGGCGTCCTCCATCAGCAGCAGGCCGATGTCGGGCAGCTCCACCTCGCGCGGATCCCACAGCCGGATCGCCAATACGTCGTGCCGCTGGCTGAGAATGTTCAGCGGTCGCTCCCAGCCCGGCTCGCTGATGAAATCCGAGATGATAAAGATCAGCGAGCGCTGCTTGATCGAGTGCAGCCCGGCCTCTAGCATCGGTGCCAGACTCGTGAACGGCGCGCTGGGCAGTCGTGGCTGTTTGAGCAGATCGTTGAGCAGCCGCAGCACTTGCAGCCGCCCGCCGCGCGCCGGGATCGTGCGCTCGACCCGTCCGCCGTAGAAGATCGCGCCGACGCGATTGCCGTGCCGCGTGAGCAGCCGCGCAAAGGTCGTCACAAAATCGATCAGCACGCTGCGCTTCAGGCTTTCGACCGCGCCAAAATCCATCGACGGGCTGAGATCCAGCAGAAACCAGGCCGTGATCTCGCGATCTTCGACGTACTGCCGCACGTAGGGCGAATCCATGCGCGCCGTGACGTTCCAGTCGATGTAGCGAATATCGTCCTCGGGCTGGTACTCGCGCAGATCGGCAAAGTCCAGGCCGTAGCCATAGAACAGGCTGCGATAATCGCCCTGTAGCAGGCCGTCAAGCCGGCGGATCACCTTCCAGTCAAGACGCTGGAGAATCCGCTCAGGCGTTTGTGCGGAGGTTGGCATACTCATGCAGCGGCACCTTTGGCATCGGCGTGCGATCAAGCAGCTTACGCAGCAATTCGTCAGCGCTCACATTGTCCGAGAGCGCCTCGTACGAGAGCACCAGCCGGTGCCGCAGCACGTCCAGCGCAATATCTTGCACATCTTGCGGCAGCGCGTACTTGCGACCGCGCACAAAGGCCAGCGCTTTGGCCGCCAGGATCAGGTTGATCGAGGCGCGTGGGCTGGCACCGAACATAATGTAGGGGGCCACCTCTTTCAAGCCGTGCTCGGCGGGCTCGCGCGTGGCCGTCACCATGCGGATCGCATACTCCATCAGCGCCGGATCGACGTAGGTTTTGGTCACGGCCTGTTGCAACGCCAGCAGATGCTGCGTGGTCAGCACCTTTTGCACGTTCTCGATAAAGCCGGTCATGCGCTCGACGATCACGAATTCTTCGGTTGGCGTGGGATAGCCGACCAGCACCTTGAGCATAAAGCGATCGACCTGGGCCTCGGGCAGCGGATAGGTGCCTTCGGTCTCGATCGGGTTTTGCGTGGCCAGCACCAGAAACGGATTCGGCACGCGAAAGGTCTCGGTGCCGATCGTGACCTGGCGCTCCTGCATGACCTCAAGCAGCGCGCTCTGCACCTTGGCCGGCGCGCGGTTGATCTCGTCGGCCAGCAGCAGATTGGTAAACACCGGCCCGAACGAGGTAGTGAACTCGCCGGTTTTCTGGTTATAAATGCGTGTGCCGACCAGATCGGCGGGCACGAGATCCGGCGTGAACTGGATGCGCTTGAACTCGCCGCCGATCGCCTCGGCCACGGTTTTGATGGTCATGGTCTTGGCCAGGCCGGGCACGCCTTCGACCAGCACATGGCCGCGCGCCAGCAGCGCCACCACGATCCGCTCCAATAAATGATCTTGCCCGACGATGACCTTTTTGACCTCGTATAACACCCGTTCCATGGGTCCGTGTCCGGGATTTGGCTGATCCATCCGCGATCTCCTTCAATGCCTGCGCTGCGGCAAGATCGTTGCGCTGTGCGGCACGTTCGTCTCAATTGTTGATTAGTAGGGCGGCAGACCGGCGGCGGTGCCCGCCACTGTGATCGGCACGGCAAAGCCCAGGCCGATAAACACTTCTTGCTCGGTCGGATTGACCAGACCGGCCACAATGCCGATCACCTGGCCGTCGCGATTAAGCAGCGGGCCGCCGGAGTTGCCCGGATT
>JAFAYS010000703.1 GCA_019240175.1 Chloroflexota bacterium
AACAGCGAAACAAAGAACAAAGAACAGGGTTTGAGTCCGTCTATTCTGATTCGTACGTCTAGGTTCTAGGTTCTTAGTTCTAGGTTCTTCGTCAAGGAGGATTTATGCCAAACTCACAGACTGTTACATTTTTATCCGACGGCACCGAGGCCCAGGGCTATCTCGCGCAGCCCACCGGCAGCGGCAAATTTCCTGGCGTGATCGTGATCCAGGAGTGGTGGGGCGTGGACGAGCACATCAAATCGGTGGCCGATCGCTTTGCCGAGGCCGGCTTCATCGCGCTGGCGGTCGATCTGTATCATGGGCAGACCACGAGCGAGCCCGACGAGGCGCGCAAGCTGGTGATGGCGCTGGATTTTCCGCGTGTGCTGCGTGAGATGATCGCGGCGGTGAATTACCTGTGTGGCCGCGCAGAGGTCGACGGCGTTGGCGTGATCGGTTTTTGTTTAGGTGGCACACTGTCGCTACTCCTGGCCAGCAAAACGCCACGGGTCGGCGCGGTGGCCTCGTTCTATGGCGGCAGACAGCTCGACGATACCGAGTTGATGGATATCGCCTGCCCGATCCTGGCGATCTACGCCGGACAAGATCACGGCATTCCACCCGAGCATATCGCGCATCAGCGTGAGGTCTGGATGCGCTCCGGTGTGCCGCATGAGATCGTGGTGTACCAGCAGGCCGACCACGCTTTTTTCAACGAAACGCGGCCCGAGGTCTATGACGCAGCGGCGGCGGAGGATGCCTGGCAGCGCACCCTGTCGCTCTTTCGCAAACAGCTGCAATCGGCATAAAATACCCATATAGTCGCTACGCACCTAACAGGAGGCTTCGATGACGAACGGCACAGTGACGATTACCTGGCTAGGACACGGCACTTTTTTCTTTGAAAGCACCAGCGGCAAGCGAATCTTGCTCGATCCCTGGTTCAACGGCAATCCCAAGTTTCCCGAGCAGATGCGCGATCAGGTCAGCAGCAACCTCGACGCGATCGTGATCACGCACGGCCACTTCGATCATGTCGCGGATCTGATCGAGGTCGCCAAAAACACCGAGGCCAAGCTGATCTGCATGTTCGATATTGTTTCCTGGCTCACCAAGCAGGGCATTGCCGAGGATCGCTGCGTGGGCTTCAACATGGGCGGCACCGTCGAGGTGGCAGGTGTGAAGTTCACCATGGTGCCGGCCTTTCACTCGTCGAGCATGACCGACGACGCGGGCAATATTATCTATATGGGCAATCCCGTGGGCTACGTGATCACCTTTGAGGATGGCACGGTCGTGTATCATGCCGGCGATACCTGCGTCTTCGGCGATATGCGCATCATCGGCGATCTGTACGCGCCCGACGTGGCGATTCTGCCGATCGGCGGCTGGTTCACCATGGATCCCAAGCAGGCCGCGTATGCCGCCAAGCTGCTCGGCGTCAAGCGCGTGATCCCCGAGCACTACGGCACCTTCCCGATCTTGACCGGAACGCCAGCCGAGCTACAGCAGGAGCTATCGAGCCAGAATGTCGAGGTGGTGGAGTTGGAGCCAGGCCAGAGCACGACCGCCGGCAAGCAGACGAATACAGCAGGTGCTAGCAACCTGAGTGCGTAGTCTGAAAGAAATTCATCAGTAGGGCGTGATGAATCACGCCCAAATTCTTTTCATCGACGTTGATCGAATCAAAAAGGAGCGTATCGTAATACGCTCCTTCAAAACAGCATCAATCTCTCGTTGACCAAGCATCACGCCATAGCAACCAGAATTACGGCTTGCGCAGCGCCTCGCTGATGCACCAGCCGGTTAAGTTGGGCGTGCGAATCTGCACCCAGTTGAAGCCGTTAGCGGCTTGCGGCCCGCCGATTACCTCAACCTGCGTGCCGAACGCCAGCGATCCGACTCGCGCCGAATTCGTGCCCGGTGCCGCGCGCACAATCAGCGTCTGCTGGCCGCGCGTATTGACGATAAACACCTGTCCTGGGCTTGAGGGCGCGGCGCTGGCTACCGCCGATGCGGCGGGACTTTCGCTGACAGCCGCCGACGGCGAAGGCTCAGCCGTCGTTTCTTCGCCGCCGCC
>JAFAYS010000812.1 GCA_019240175.1 Chloroflexota bacterium
CACCGGGCTTGAAGCCGCGTCCAGACAGGCGCATCGTCGTGGCGTTACGTGCGGCCTGAAGCTCAAGCGGCCCGTCGATCTGCGTGCCGAGCATTAGAAACAGCGGATTGCCGAGATCACGACCATCGTCACGCGCCAGCCGCAGCACCGTGTTTGAGGCTGAGCCGGTCACCAGGAAGCGTACTGGCACAATCGCGCTGTCGCGTGGTCGCAGCGTGCCAACCGCGATCGTGAGCGTGCCACGACGATCGTCACGCGCGCGAATCCAATCGCCGCGCCGCTGGGGCTGTGCGTCCAGCAGCTGAAGCACTGCCGGATCGTACGAGAGAATCGCATCGCTGCGACCCGCGCCGCGTCCCGCATTGTAAGCCCGCAGGTTGACCGTCAGCAGCGAGCCCGTAGCGGCACCACGTGACGGCGTAGCCAACTGCGACCACCTCACATCGGCGGGCGCGGCGGCGGCTTCATCCGAAGGAGCCGGATACGGATTGGCGGGCGTGGGCACCAGACAGGTATCGGCGATCAGCACCGAGGCCTGGACCTGCGCCAGCCGCACGCCGCTGCTGACGAGATACAGCCGTCCAGTCAGCGTGTAGTTACCCGGCACCGTCGCGCTGCCACCCGTGATCGTTACCGTGCGCGGCGACCCGGCGGCGATCGGCCCCTCGTACACCGTCTCGGTCGCGCCGCTCTGCTCCACCGTGTGCGTCAGGCGGTAGTCGTCGGTCGTCGCGACCTCGGCGGTCAGCGTAAAGTTCGGGATCGCGCTGCCGGTGGTGTAGCAGGTCTGCAGGCCGGTGTAGAACACGCGCTGATCGGCGGCGCGGGCCGGAGCCAGCAGCGCCAGCATCACGACGAGCGCGCCAGCGAGCGGCAGCCAGAAACGACGAAACATACAAGCTCCTTGCTACTTTTGCATCGTGGGCGCAAACGTCTGATAGTTGTAGATCCTGAGATACTGCTCGGCCACGGGCGCTTGCACGCGATTGCCGCTGATCGCGCGCGCCATCACGCGCTTGTAGACCGCGCGATCGCTGAGATCGGCGGTGTACTCCCAGGCCGCACTCGTCACCGTGGCTGCCTCCCAGGTCGCGCCGCCGTCCAGGCTGATCTCGACCGCATCGCCGTTGGCCAGCGTGCCATTGAGCCTCAGCGTACGACCCACAAGGCGCGCACACGGCGCAGGCCCATCGATCGTCGCGGTGGGAGCGCCCGCGCTGTTGAGCAGATAGGTTGCGCCCCGGCTGCCGTCCGCGATCAGCACATCGAGGCCGCCGTCGCCGTTGAGATCGGTGAGCGCGAGCGTTTCGGGACGGTAGGCCGCGCTGTAGGGCAGCGCATATTCCTCGTACGGCGCGAGCGAGCCATCGGCCTGGCCACGGTAGAGCGTCAGCGCGAGCCAGCCGCTGTGCAGCGCCACGACATCGTTATGGCCGTCGTGGTCGAGATCGGCAACCGCGATCGACTCGGGAATATGCCAGGCGGTCAGCGTGACCGGCGTTGTGGCGAGGAGACCATCCGGCTGCTGCGCAAAGATGTTGATATACGCGTCGGGATGATTGCCGCCCGCGCCGACCACCAGATCCGCGCGCCCATCGCCCGTAACATCACCGCTGGCGACGGCGTGCGCCGCAAAGTCGCCGTCGTCGGCGCGCCGCTGACCGGTGGAGATCAGTGTGTCGTTGGTGAGCGTGTACAGGCCGATGTGATTGGCGACGTTACCGGTGCCGCGCAGGGCCGCGAGATCGAGCTGGCCGTCGTGGTTGAAATCGCCGGCGGTGAGATCGGATGCGCCGCCGTTGGCGAAGAGCGCCGTCCGCGCCGCGCCTAGCGTATGATCGCCAAGCTGCGGCAGCACGTCGACCGTGTTATCCAGCGCGGTATAGGCCGCGTCGGTCAAACAATCGGCGTTGAGATCGGCAGCCAGCAGCGCCTCGGTATCGCTCAGTAGGCCGCGCTGCACCGGCGACAACAGCGAGCCATTCGCTGCACCGCTCGCCACCGCCAGCTGATTAGCCGGTCGCTGAAGCGCCGCGAGATCGAGCCGCGCGTCGCCGTTGAGATCGCCGATCGCGAGCGCCGACGGGCTGAGGAGCGCCGGCAGCGTCTGAGTCACAGTCAGGCTCTCGCTCCAGCCCAGCTTAACCAGCTGCGCGTTGGTGCCGAGCGCCGACCAGCCGCCCTGGCCCGCCGCAGCCGTCGCCGACTCCGGGAGGGGCAGCACCGCGTAAGGCTGCAGCACGCCGCTGTTAGCGGTCGCCCGCAGTCGAGAGGAAGAATCAGACGCGAGATAGACGGGTTTGAGATCGGCGCTGCTTTTGTGGTGGAGCGGGCCGCGCGGTGGAGCTGCCGCGCCCGCCGTAGCGACGGCGAGCAGCGGCAGGATGAACGAGATGAATCGACGCATTGGAGTTCCTACCCAGATAGATACACGAGAATAACGTTGCAGCCGATTGTCGCAGCGGGAGCTTGGCGGCGACAAGAATGCCTTAGCCATCGCAAGTATCCGCGTTGCTTTCCTTGTACTCTAAACAGCGCGGCGTTGCCTCGCTTTGATCAACAAAGCCCCAGATGCCCTGGCCTTTGCCTTTGCCTTCAAGCCGAATCATGATCAAGACGGCCTTGCCACGAGCGGCAACATCCTTGGTGATATAGCGCCAGCTAATACCGGCGATTTTGCGTCGTCCCACTCCGTCGATCAAGAAACGGCCTTTGTTCCGCGTCACCTCGATCTGACCGATAGGATCGCGCAAACCTGGGCTACGACCATTTTTCGCGAAGTCGAAGTAGTTGGCGTAGACCGTCCAGACACCGCGATTGAGCTTGACCGGCGAGGGCGAGCCGCCCGCGCATTTGTGGCGGCGCTTGCCGGCAGGATCGCAATCACTGATGTGCGTCGCATAGGTCTTGAACAGCGCCCGGCGCGAGTTCCAGCCGCCCTTGCCCTCGGCGGGGAACTTTGGATTGGGACAATCCGGAACTTTCCGCCCTTTGCCTTCATAGGTGAGCGTATAGCCGCGTGTATAGCGCAGCGGCACCCAGCCGCACATGCCAGACGCGTAAGCGAAGCCGTAGCCCCAGCCGTTATGGACTTGCTTCAGATAGAAGTGGTCGCCATGTTCCAGGTGTCCGATCGAGAAGCCCTGGCGGTTGATGCGCACCGAAATATCGCCCGCCGCAACTTTGTACAGACCACGCTTCAAACCACCACGCGCGGCGGTCGCGACGGGCCGCGTGCCGGCAGCATAGGCGAACACGCGCGCCGCAGGTCGTACGATCAGGCCCGAGTCGTCGCACGGGATCACCAGCTCCTGGCCGCGCTTCACTGTGCGGCTATTCGCGCCGATCACGCCGCGATTGGCCTTAGCGATCCAGCGCCAGGGCACATGAAAGCGCGCCGCGATGCGACCCAGCGTATCACCGCGCTTGACGGTGTAGCTCATGCCGCAGCGCATCGCGCAGCGCGCGCCGCTCGTGCCGTGGACGATCGCGCTGGACTGCTGCTCCTGAGCATGGTTGGCGGCGGAGATCGGCTCGTCGGCCATGTCGAAGTTGGGCTCAGCGCCGCTGTTCCACACGCCACTGTCGAGGCCGGATGCGCCCATGTCAAAGCTGGGCTCCAGATCGCTATCGAAGAGGCCGAGCGGATCGGTACGCGTGATCGGATTGCCGCGCACATAGCTGTAGCGGTTGAGGCTGCCCGGCTCGGTTGCTTCCGCTGGGAACGGATCGGGCGTGAGCCAGGTCGCGGTCAGCGGATCGTAGAAGCGGTTGCGGGCGTAGAGCAGGCCGCCGGCAGCCTGCCGCTGCGCTGTGAAGCTGTAGCCGCCGGTGAGATTTGCCGCGCCGCTCTCGACGTTGCCCCAGTCACCGTAGCGCGCCGGCGTGCCACCCAGCGGAGCGCCGCGACCGTCGCTGTAGGCGATGTAGCTGCCCAGG
>JAFAYS010000885.1 GCA_019240175.1 Chloroflexota bacterium
GCGTAGCCTGAGTGGATCGTCACGTTGTCGCGTCGCCCGTCGTTGGGGCCGCAGGTCACGCCCAGCCCGCAGACGATGCCCCAGCCGTGCAGATGCTTGTTGTGATGACGTAGATCGCGCTCACGGCACAGCTGATCCAGCGCATCCTGGACCGTCTCCGCGCCCGCGAAATTGCAGTTGTTGTTGTCGAAGCAAACATCCTCGGCGCAGATCGTGGTCAGCGACGGAAAATCGACGCGGCAGTCGGTGAGGTCGGCGGCGGTGATGCTCTCGCCGTCGAAGTTGAGCAGCGCCAGGCGGCAGTAGTGATGCTCGATGCCCTGCGGCGGCTGCGGCTGCACGAAGGGCCACTCGACGTCGCCGGTGGCGGTACGCGCCGGAATCAGCCAGTAGTCGCCGGTGTTGAGCGGCCCCGACAGATCGAACTTGATCTCGACGCCGTCTTCCAGCGCGATCCAGCCGTTGTTGCTGGCGGGCACGCTCACGTTGATCGCGCCGGTGGTGCCGGGCATATCCCAGCGGCGGATCTTGGGCTGATTGGCGAACTGCGCAAAATCGACGGTGTCGCTGGCAGTGGCGGGCTTGATCGTCAGCGTCTGGCCGATCGCGCTGGCGAGCTGGACCAGCGTTCCGGGACGGCCCAGCAGCTCGCGGCTGGTATCGGTCAGCTCGACCCATTGGTCGGTGGCAAAGCCCAGCACCGCGTCGCGGCCTGGACTGCTGATCGTCAGCTCATCGCCGCTCTTGGCGCTCCAGCGCTTCACGACCGCGCCGTTATCGCGCGACCACTTGAAGGTCGGTTGGCCGGAGTCGCTGTCGGCATGGATCTCGACGCGGTAGAGCTGGTTCTCAAGGCGGCGATAGCCAGCGCCCGGCTCGATGATGCAAGGATCGTCGCTGGGCGCGGCGGGCGTCGCGCGGGCCATCAGCCGCCCACGATTGTTGCTGGTCAGCGTGTTCCACGGCGCAAAGTTGGTCGCGCAATCGACGTCCGCGTTGGGCGCGCCCACCGGCAGCAGCTTGACCTGCCAGACCGTGCGCGTGCGCGTGGCAGTGTCGGGGCCGCCCAGCGCGACCTCGCGGATCGCATCGTCTTCGAGCGCGGTGATGTGCTGCTCCCACACATCGAGATAGACCAGATAGGTGCCGGGCTGGCTGATCGGTGCGGTGGCGGGCAGATCCGGCTGCTGGGTGAAGCGTAGCCCGTCCTTGTTCTCGCACAGAATACCGTCGACATAGATGCGGCCCGCCGAGATCGTGAGGTCGCCGCCATCCTCGGACACGCCGATCGCAAAGCCGCCGCCGGTTTTGGGCACGCCGCACAGCCCGATTACATCGCGGGCCTCGGTGCGCTCCAAATGCTGTTGGATCTCGATCTGCTCGTTCCAGTCGGCGTCCAGCTGCACGCGGCCCTGCTGCATGCGCACGCTGCTGTAGTGCTTATCGGAGCTAAAGGTGGATCGCGTGAAATCGCCTTTCATGAGTCCTCCCTGGACGACGACCAGCGTTTAAGCGCCACGATCGCTCTTTCTGGCGCATCCTCGACGTGTTATTTGGGTGATTGAAACATATGCTTTTGTATTTCGACGGGGCATATGCAATACGCCCCTACGGATTTGCGTCATTACGTCACGAATAACAATCCTGCTTCCAGGCCAAAGCGCAGATACTCGTCGAGATTGGCGCGCAGGTTGCTCTCACGCTGCGGCTGCATCAGGAAATTGAACGCGCCGATCTCGGACTCGTTCTCAGCTCCGCTGCGGATCTCGTCGGGACAGGCCGCGCCAAGCTGGGCGTAGGCCGGCTGACCATACTGCCGCGCCGTGAAGCTGGGCCGCAGCCAGGCGCGAATCTCCGTGTCGATCTGCTGGCGCTGCGCGGGCGTGAGCAAAGGATTGGTTTGGAGCGCGGCATCGAGCGCCTGGCGAATCGCGAGGTCGGGCTGGCAGCGATAGGGCTGCGGTACGCGCGAGCCGGCGGGCAGATACGAGAAGCGCACGCAGCCGACCTGGCGTCGATCCGCGATTACCGGCTCGTCAAAGATGACCTCGGAGGCTAGATCCAGCGACTGGACATGCGCCGCGCCAAAGATCGTGACGCGCTCAAGCGTGGTCGGGGGCCCAGGCTGATCGCCGGTGTCGTCGCCAGCCAGCGCGGGACGTTCGCGCCGCAGACCGAGCAGAGTCGCGGTTGTCGCGTCGGGGGGCGCGGCCCCGAAGCGGATCGGCGTTTCGTCGGTGCCGGGCAGTACCACCAGCCGATCGTCGAGATTGACCACGAACGTGCCGCTAAAAGCCGTGCTGCTGTGGGCGTTGCGGATCGCGGTCTGAAGATGATCGCGGGCCTGCGGAATTGTGGTGGGCACGGCGGCGAGCACGGCGGGATGCGGCCCTTCATCGCCGATCGTGACGTTAAGTGTGGGCGTGGCGGCGTCAAGCGTGGGGAACGGCGTCAGCGGCTGGCTGACAAACGCCGCCACGCGCCGAACCGTCGCCGTGGTCAGGCGCAGCTCGCTCGCCGTCGTGTCGTCCTCGGCGTCGCCGATCGTGACGCGGCTGAGCGTTCCCGGCAGCACAATCAGCCGGTTGGCGACCATCAGCACGCGGGCGCTGGTGAAGGCCGGGCTGGTGTGCGCCGCCTGGATCGCGGCCTGTAGCTGATCCCGCGCCTGGGCCGGCGTCGTCGGCACAGTTGTAAACACAGCGGGATGCGGGCCTTCGTCGCCGATCGTGATGCTAAGTGTGGGCGTGGCCGCGCTGAGTGTGAGCGATCCGGCCAGGTTGCCGCCGACCAGCGCGGACAGCGGCCTGATGTCCGGCGCGTCGATAATGCTGTCGGCGGCGCGCAGGCTATCGATCGTCGCGGGCAATCGCAGCGGCCCGACAATCGAGTGATCGATCACCAGCCGCAGCCGCTCGTTGGCCGAGTCTACGATCAGGCTGGGGCGCTCCGGCTCGATGGGCAGCCCGGACTCGTCGAGGTCGCGGCCCGGCACCAGCGTGCAGTGCAGCAGATTCAGCTCGGGCAGGTTATCTGCGACGCGCAGCTGGCCCGCGATCAGCAGCCCGTTGATCGTCAGCCTCCCCTGCTGCGCGCCGCCGGTCACGCTGATGTCGCCCTGCAACGTCGGGCGAGTGCCGTTGGCCGCCTGGATGATCAGCTCGCTGGTGGTCATGGGAATCGTCAGCGTTTCGGCGTAGCTGCGATTGTCCTCGATCTGGATCACCGTGCGCGGCGTGGCGGGATTCCACAGCGCCAGCGCGGCTGAGATCGTGGTGACGGCGCTGGCCGAGACGCGGATCAGCGCGCCAAACGCGGCGGGATCGGCGATCGTGTCCACGCGGAACGGGGAGGTCGCGCTCAGCTTTTGCGGCGGCTGGCGGCGCTCGTAGGGTCCGCCGCCGAGATTGCCGCTGAAGCCGTAGGCGTAGCTAACCTGGACACCCGTCGGCGGCGCGCCCGCCGGCAGCGCGATGCGACCCAGCACCGGATCGACCGCCACGCGAATCGGGCGGCTGACGCTGGTGCCGTCGCGGCGGGTGTAGCTTTTGCTGCCCGGTGGCTGTCGCCAGTCGGCCAGATTGCAGATCAAGATCTGATCGAGCGGCACGGCGGTGGTGCTGCCATCGAGAAAGACCGCGAAGACCGGCGGATCGGCGAAGTAGGCGAGCTGCGGCGTTTCCCCGTCGACCAGCGCCTGGCGCAGCGCCTCAAGCTCGGCGTAGAGCGGATAGCGGCGCAGCGTGCCGGGCACGTTGATCTCGTCCGCGCTGCTGGCGATGTCGGTCTCGGTCTGCGGCTGGTTGAAGAGCGGCAGATCGTGGCCGAGCGGGCTAAAGCGGAAGCGGCGCTGGCCGTGGGCGGTGGGATCGGCTTTGAGCAGCGGGTAGGACTGGAGCCGCCACAAAAAGATCCCGATATTGGGAATATTGTGCTTGCCGCGTCCGCTGGCGATCCGGCGCACGTCGGCGGTATGCGCGATCGTATCGAAGGGCGTATCGAGCAGCTCAAGCGCGTCGATCTTGCGCAGGTCGGGCGTGCGCACATTGGGCAGCCGCACATGATTCACATGCTGCGTTGTGGCCAGCAGCTGGAAAAACTCGACGGCGCGGGCGTTCCAGCCGGTGGTATCGCGCGCCAGCTGCTCCAACATCGCGGCGGTGCCTTTGCGGCGGCGATAGCGCAGCGTGTTGGCGACCTGCGCGCGCTGGCTAAAGGTCGTGGTGGTGACAGGATGCAGCCCACGCACGCGCAGCAGATCGCCAATGTAGGGCGCGACCCACTCGTCGCAGGTTTCGATGAACCAGTTGTCGTAGAGCCGCGCGATGTCGTCCTCGACCACTTGCAGCTGCTCGGCGAGCACCGTGAGCAGCGCTTTGAGCGGCTGGCTCTGCTCGTCGTCGCGGATGCGATAGATCGCCGGCAGCAGATCATACAGCTTATCGATCGGCGCGTTGCTCATCGTGTCATCTCCGTCAGCGTGATGCCGTCGCGGCTGATCAACAGCAGCTCGGCGGGCGTGGGTGTGGGCGTGAACGCGGTCGCATCCCAGTGCGCCGTGTGCGCGAGCAGCCGCTCGTTGACGATCGCAGGCTGCCCGACGAGATACAGCGCGTCGAGATCCGCTGCCTCGACGCCGGCAACCGCCTGGATCACCGCCAGCACTTCGCTCTTGGTTACCGCCTGGCCGAAGCCGCGCTGCTCGAAGGCAAAGGTTTGCTTGAGCGCATTCGCAACAGCGGTCTTGACCAGATCGGCCAGGTAGCCGGGCCGCACCAGGATTTTGGCCTCGACGTTGAAGGCGATCGGCGTGTAGGAATCGATCTGTACCTGCTGGATCGGATCGCGCGCCAGGTCGATCGCCGCCGTGAGATTGCGGTACAGCTCCGAGGTCGCGCTGACGACATCGCCGACCGCCGCCGCGATTGTGAGATAGATCAGGCGGTGCTCGCCGGACCAGAGCCAGGTCGCCTGCGCTTTGCCGATGCCGGCGAAGGCGCGCGCGAAATCCTCGAAGTCTCCCAGCGAAACGATCCGACCGAGCGTCAGTACCGTCAGCGGCGCGTTGTCACGGGCACGATCACGGCTTTCGGGATCTTCCGCGCCGGTCGGTGCCAGCGGATTGATCACGCTTTTGACGCCGAGCGGACGTGTCAGCAGCAGGCTCAGCTGTCCGGCTTTGACCATGCCCGCCAGCCCGGTGCCCACGCGGTAGGTCGCGACGATGTTTTCGATGCCGCTGGGCGGACGCGCGCCGGAGCCGCCATCGCCGAACTGCACCGTGGTTTTGCTGTCGTCGCCGGTGCGCGTGATGTACACGCGATCGCGGGGCGTGAGGTTGTACAGCGACGGCGTCTCGCGCCAGGCAATATCGTTGACGCGCACCTCTAGTGTGCTGGCCGAGCCGGTCGCGGTCGGCGCTGAAACATACGTTAGCGGCAACTGCTTGAGCAGGAACTTCGAGAGCGGCTGCGCGGCATCGCCACTGCCGAGCACCTCACGTTTGGTCTCGCCGTGGGTGCTCAGCGCGACGTTGGCGTTGATCGTGACGCTGGCGCGGGTGTACGACCACAGCAGGCCGCTGCTGAAGATCAGCGTGGTCAGGCCGTTGAAGTGGATGATCTCCTTGAGCGTGACGACTTCGCTGCGGATCACGCCGGGCGCATCCGCCTGTTCGCCGCTGAGGATCACCACCTGCCCGGCCTGAAGATCCAGCACCATGCGATCGAGCAGCAGCGCCGTGGTGCCTCCCGCGATCGACGCTTCGATCGGCAAACGATCCAGGGGCAGTGCTTCGCTCTGGACGTGGGCGGTGGTGCGGCGGAACTTGAAGTTTGTCGTTTTGTCGGCGGTGGTGAGCGCCGCGCCGCTGGGGTTGGCCAGCTTGAGACCAGTCGCCCGCGCGCTCATGCCAAAGTCCGCCAGCGAGGCCTCGCCGACCTCGGTCACGCGATAGGCGGTCGGTCCGGCTTTGGAGCTGGTAAAGATCGCCCAGCTGTTGCGCACGACATCGGGCAGCGCGCGCTCAAGATACACGTCGAAAATATCGCTGGCGGAGTAGTAGCGCTCCAGCGAGTCGGTCCAGATCGAGCGACCGCCGCCCGAGTCCCAGTCGGGATCGAAGATATCTTTGACGATCGGACTGTCTTTGATCTGGCCTTGATTGTTGAAGATCGGATTCGTGGCGGCGATGCGGGCCTCGCCGAAGCTTTCGTCGGCTGCCGCGCGTAACGTGAGATTGCCGCTAGCCCTGGCGGCGGTGGCTGGCGGGAAAATAATGTCGTAGAGCGGCGCGTTGTTGCCGAAAAAGCCGACGCGTGCGCGAAAGGCCAGCAGGCTGGCGGTGGTGGTGCCGGCGGCGGGCGCGTTGACGTACTTGAGCAGCTCCTGGCCGTCCCAGCGATTGGCCGTCAAAAAGGTCGCCAGGTCGCGCTCACGCCAGCGGCGGCTGAGGACATAGGTGCTGATGTTGCCTTTGGTGAAGGGCAGCGGCGCGAAGTTGGGCGTGCCGCCGGTCATCACGGGCGGATCGTAGTCCAGCGTGGGCGGCATGGCCGGCAGTGGCGTCGAGCCAATCGTGGTCACATCCAGATCCAGCCGCGTGCGGTTGCGATCGCTCTCGACAATCACAGCTTTGACCACGATCGGCAGCGCGTCGGAGCCGATCACGACCAGCAGCCGATCGCCGGCCTTGAGATTGGTCTGCGTCCCGGCGACGTATAAGCGCTGCGCGGCGAGCTCCTGGCTGTTGCCGGCCACGAGATACAGCTGTCCACTTTTGATTTTGAGCGTCTGCGGCTGGCTATTTTGCGGTCGCAGCGCGTTCCAGGCCACGCGCGCTGTGATCGGCTCGGTAGTTTCGAAGGTTTGCGGCTGCTCGCCGGGGCCGGGCAGGCTTTGCACACGTGTGCCCGTGTCGATCGGTGTGGCGGCGGGCGAGCCGGGCGCTTCTTCCATGTTGAAGGCCAGATAGGTGCTGGCAGCGACGCCAGGATTCAGCTCGTAGCCGACCGCGCGCGCCAGCTCAAGGATCGAGCGGCGCTCCGTGGCGGTGCGCAAAAAGCCCTCGTTGGCGATGCGCTCCTGGTAAAAGGCCAGCACGTCAAGCATCGTGGCGCAGGCGTCGATCAGCGCGATCGACGGATCGGCGTCGTCGCGTGAGGTCAGCGCATCCAGCGCCGGCTGCGCCGCGATCGCGCTTTGCATCGTGGCTTTGAAGCTGCCGTGTGTGCCCACGCGATACGCCAGCGCCGACAATCCGGGCCGGTTGTCGAGCAACACGGGAGTCAGCGGCGAAACGCCTTCACAGCAGCCGCAGGGATCGAGAGCATCGCTCATAGGCCGCCTCGCGATTGAATCTCAAGCTTGCCATTCTCGGGAAAACTCGGATCGTTGTCCAGCCGCGCCACCTCGATCGGGCCGAGCGTGAGCACGCCGGATTCGAGCTCCTGGTTGGCGGCCTTACCCCAGCGCCCAAAGCGCAGCACATCCACCGACGCGACGCCTGTGACGCGCATGGCGGCCTCGTAGATCTGGCTGAGATAGACCGGTTGGCCAAAGCTGAAGTTGTCGGGGTGGAAGAAGCCGCGCGATCCATTGGCAAACGCGGCGCTGCTCAGCGCGATCAGCAGCGCTTCCTTAACGTTGGAGCGGAAGTAGCCTGGCTTGACGCAGATCGCCAGCAGCAGATCCAGCGGCACAAAGACCGGCGCGGCGATCTCCAGGTCGTACCCGGCGATGCGGTAGCGCTCAAGATGGGTGCGAATCTCGTCTTTAAAGTCCTCGTCGACCGGCAGGCCGCCTTTACGATCGATCGTGACAAAGACCGTGTACCAGCTGCCGGTCCAGCGGATGCGCGCCACGGCCTGCTGCACCTCGGGATGCCGCCGCGCGACCTCGGCGTAGTCGGCCTCGGTGACGGCGCGCTCCTGCACGCGGAAGGCTTGCGGCGCGTACAGCCGCACCTGTTCCATCAGCTCGGGCTCGGTGCCGCCGATCGCCGGCATAGGATTGCGCACGCTGTCGATGCCACCGCCGCTCCTGACGATCCGCCCGATCGCGCCGCGCCCGACGTTGCCGATCTGCCCGCTGCCCACGCGATAGGTCGCGGTGAAGCTCGCGCCAGGCGCGGGCGCTTTGCCCAGCGCACCGTCGCCGAAACGCAGATACGCTCGTCCATCGCTTTCCATCTCGACCACGAACTCGCTACGAAAGCCGTCGCTGCCCAGCAGATCGGCCTGTGGTCGCCAGGTGCGCTCTTCGCCACGCAGCGTAATGCTGGGCCGCGACTGCCGCACATCGGAGCGCAGAGCCGCGCTGGCCGAGCTGAGATCCAGCGGACCCGCGTAGGTCAGGCCGGTGCGCGCCAGCCGTGGCCGATAGGCGGTCTGCTCCGGCACCACGGCTGGCAGCAGCGCCTCGTTGGCGATCGTGCGGCCATGATCCGCCAGCGCGATGTTGCCGCGCGCCACGCTGAGATTCGAGACCAGCCGGTTGCCGCTGCGGTCGCTGATCTCGGCGGAGATGCACAGCGGAAACGGCAGCGCGTCGGCCTCGCTCCACGCAATCTCGACGATCGGCGTGTTGTGCAGCAGATCGATTGTGGGCTGTACCGATGTCAGGCGCACGGCGTGACGCTGGGCCGGATCGGCGTCGGCGGGCGAGCCCGTGGTTGGGCTGATCACTTCCTCGAAGATCAGCACATCGCCGATCGCAAGCTGCAACGGCGTTCCCGGCTTGTCGCGCAGTGTCGCGCGTGTCGCGCCGCGCGGCAGGCAGCAGCCGGTATCGTCCCAGGTGTAGAAGCGGATCTCGTTGTGGACCGCGCGCAGCCGCACAGTGGTTTTGGTCTCGAAGACGATCGGCTTCTCGGCCAGGACTGTTGAAAGCTGGTTGGGATCGACCATTGCCGCCGCGGTCGCGCCGCTGGTCAGCAGGGTCGCGCCGACGTCGAGCGTGGCGTTGTCCAGCGCGCCGCCGGACGTGACCGCGAAATGCACCCAGGTGCGGGCGTTGCAGCCGTCGTGCATGACGTAATCGAGCAGCCGGGCGTGACGCCGCACCGAGACGCGTTTGCGCGCCGTGCCGAGATAGGCCTCGGTCGCGACCGCATCTTGAAAGTAGCTCAGCCGATCGCCGGCGTAGGCCAGCAGCTCAACCAGCGCCACCTGCATATCGGCGGCGTTGCGCTCGCGCCACTGCGGCATCAGCGCGCCCATACGATCGAGCATCAGGCGACGAAAGCTGGTGTAATCCTTGGCCAGGTAATCGATCTCGGGCTCGGGCAGCCGCTCGGGCGGGCAATCCTGCTCGGGCGCGCAGTCGAACTCGCTGGGACAATCGACCTTGAACGAGAACGGGATCGCCGCAAGCTGCGGATCGAAGTTGCTCGGCGGCGCGTCGTTGTTCGGTCCCTGGACCAGCCGCAACGTGTAGGTCGAGAAGTCGCCCGCGCGATCCGCGACGAGCGTGAGCACGTCGCCGTCGGCGCTGATGCTCTGCACACGCAGATTTTTGATGCGCACGCCGCCTTCGATCTTGAGATTGGCGGGAGTCAGCGCCGGCCCAGCGGGAACCGGATCGGTGGGCGTGCCGGGCAGATTGTGCAGAAACCGCACACGCAGCGTGCGCTGGTCGGGCTCGACCTCCAAAAAATCGATGCCGTTGATCGTCGGCGTGAGCGGCGTGCCGTCGCTGGTGCGTGGCGTCCGCACGAAATCGCGGCGGTTCTGATTATTGCAGCGGTATTGGGTACTCATGGCACGGCTCGCTGAAATTGCGCGACCTGGCGCTGCTGGCTGCGGCGCACGACGTACTGGATCACGACCTCAAGCGTCGAGTCGATCGCGCGCACTTGAACGCCCTCGATCTGGATCAGATCGCCGAGCCACTGCTGAAGCGCGCCCTGGACTGTGGCCTGGGTGGCCGCTGCCAGCACGTCGCTGTTGGGCGCGAAGACCAGTTGAAGCAGGCCGCTGCCAAAGGTTGGCCGATTCACTCGCTCACCCGGCGCGGTAAACAGCACCTGCTCGATCAGATCGCGAATATGCTCGTCCTCGCCGGTGTCGGCGGTGTGGCCGCGACGGTCGAAATGGAACGGATAATCGATCTGCATCACGTACCTCGCACGCGGACCTGAGTCACCAGGATGTTGACGCCGGTGCCGTTGGGCGCGCAGACTGCCTGGCTATCCTGAAGCAGCACCGGCACGCCGCCGGCTTTGACGCGTGTCGCCGCCGTGACCCACTGCGCGGTGACGCACGGGTTGGGCGTGCCGCCAGGTGTAACGAACGGGCAGGCCGCCACGGTGTAGGGCGCAGGTTGGGTGACGATCGGCTGTCCGCCCACTTTGACGCGCGGGTTGGGCGCGGTCGGCATGGCCTGACCGCCATGCAGGCAGAGCACGGTCGCACCCTGATGCAGCACAAATCCAGGCATTAGGTCACCTCCAACGCGCCGTTATTGATCGAAACCTGCGGCCCGGTCATTTTGATCGTGCCGCCCTGGCCGGTGGTGATCTCGATGCCCGTGGCGCTCAGCACGATCTTCTGGCCGCCCGACGTTTCCAGCGTAATGCCGCCGACGCCGGGCGTGTCGTCGAGGATGATGCTGTGGCCGCCTTCGGTTTTGAGCACCACTTTTTTGTAGGGCGGTGCCAGCAGTAGCGGCGGCACCTCGGCGACCGAGCCGTACCAGCAGCCGGACCAGATCGGGAAGTCGGGATCGCCGTGCTCAAACTCGATCCAGACGCCCGCGCCGACTTTGGGCAGTGCGAAAAAGCCCATACCGTCGCCGGCGAAGGGAAAGCTCGGCATGGCCCAGCCGCTTTCCAGGCCGCCCATCACATCGGCAACCTTGGCGCGAATCCGCCCAATCTGCTGCGGATCTTGGATGTCGGTCACGACGCCGCGAAATTTGCCGTAGAACTTGTCGGTCATGGTCGTACCACCGGCAACAGCGCGCCGGTCCCTTCTCGGCTGAGCGTAAAGCTTTGCGTGTACGTGCCGCGCTCGATGCGATGGCTGACACGCTTTACATAATAGTTGCCGTTATAAGAAAAGCCCGCGCCGCGCACGCCCACGAGCTTGCGTGCCCGTAAAATGCCGCCGTAGCGCACGGTCTCAAGCTCGCCGCTGCCGGTAACTGAGTCCGGCGAGCGCGTGGTCGTCGCGACCGCCGAGGTAGCCGCCTGCGTCGGGCCCTGGTTGGCGACGTCGCGCAGCAGCACCGTGCGGCGGGCGGGTGTTGGCTGTAATGCCAGCGGCGGGACGCGCAGCGACGGTAGCGACGGGATCGGAATGTTGGTCTTGGTGATCGGCTCGACGATGCTGCCCTCGGTGCTGACGGGTGCCATTGCATCGTGCGAAAAATTCAGCGACGTGACGTTGGTGGCGTGGCCCATGTTCATTGTCAGCGCGGGCTGCGGCAATCCCAGGCGATTCTCAGGCCCCCAGTAGGCCGTATTCACGCCAAAGGTCAGCGGCTCGACATAAAAAACGTAGCCGTTGCGCTGGGCCAGCCGCTGGATAAAGCGCAGATCGGTTTCTTGCTGGCGCGGAATCCGCTCGATCATCAGCGGGATGTCGAAGGTTGGCGTGGCCTGCGGGATCAGGCCGTACTGCGCGTACTGCGCGATCAGCCGCATCGCGATCACCGAGTCGGGCTGGTTCTCGAACTTCTCGTTTTTCTCCTGGAGGTCGAGCATCACACTGACGTCTTTGCCGGTGACGGTCAGCGTGGACATGCCCGGCTCGTTGCTGGGCGTCACCTGGTGATGCGTGATAATCCCGTCGATCAGCACCTCGGGCGTTACGCCGAGCAGCACGCCGATGATCACGCGGTTGAAGGGATTGAAGGTGCCGTCGAGCAGCAGCCCGTAGTCCACCACGCGATCTTTGCCGAGCGTGAAGGTCATCTGAAAGCCGTCGCCCGAGTCGGAGTCGTTGGTGACTTCCAGGCTGCTCAGCGCGCTGGTGACAGCGTACGAGGCGGGCAGCGGTACAGTGCCGCCCACCAGCAGGATCAGGCGAATTCCAAGCGTGCTAGCTAGCATCGCGGCCTCTCAAAGCTGCGGCATCGTAATCACGATCGTCCGTCCGGTCTCGTCGGTCAGCTCTTCGGGATCGAGCGCCAGGTTGGCATCGCAGATCCGCCAGAACTGCAACGGATCGCCCAGGTAGCGCGCTGTGATGTTGTCGAGCCGCTCGCCCTGGGTCACGGTGTGCTCGACAAGCGTGGTCTGGCCGTCGGTGGGCGGGATGAAGCGACGGCGCTTGTAGGCGATCACGCGCGGCGCGCCGTCGGCGTCGGTGATCTCAAGCTTGACAGTCTCCAGGCTGCCGTAGCGGCTGGTCGGATCAAACATTGCGCGGCTCCTTGTAGAGAGCAAGGGAACAAAGAAACAAGAGAACAAAAACAGATGCAATGAGCTTTGTTCTAGCAATAGGCCCTCACCCCCCGACCCCTTTCCCCGAACCTCAACGGACTTCCGCCTCCACCCAGAGGGTACTCGCGGCAGGCGAAGGGGAGAAATGTTGTACTTGCTTCTGTTCTCTGTCCTTGGTTCTTTGTTCTTTCGTTAGGTTCTAGGTTCTAGGTTCTTTGCTCCCCTTTGTTCCCTTGTTCGTTTGTTCCTTTGTTCATTCGTCACCCTACCACCCCCGCGATCGTGCTGACACCGCCGATGGTTGCCATGACTTCTTTGCTGATCTGATGCGCCATGAAGAGCGCGCCGCCCACGCTGAGCAGCCCGAGATCGTGGTAGCTCAGCACATTGAGGTCGAGGCGAACCTTGGCGCGGATCGGGTTAAGATCGGGGTCGTAGGCCTCCTCGGTGATGGTAAATGACGTTAGCCGCACCGGCAGCACGCGCTTGACGCCCCAGACAAAGAGCGTGAGCGGCGCTTCGGGCGGGATAATCTCGATCACACCGGCGGTCGCCAGCACCTCGTTGGCGATTGTCAGGGCCGACTTGGGATACAGCAGCATTTCCAGCGAGGCCAGCGTCGGGTACAGCCCCAGCGCAGTAGCGGGAAACTGCGCCCGCTCCAGCTGATCCGTAGCGTCGATCTCGACCTCAAGCCCGATCTTTTCTTCGGGCGGGCCTTTGAGCCGCAGAGCCTCGCCGCGATCGGCGGTGCCGCCCGTGGTTCGCGCTGTCAGCGTGCGCGTCATCGTGTCGGGGTTGTACTGAAACACGATCACGCTGGCCAGCGGATTGAACGGATCAAGGCCGATGATCGCGCCTTTTTGCACCTGTGGCGAGCCGGGAAAGGTTGTCATGGGCTTGGTCCTTCACAATGAATCTGCTGCTGAATAGACGGACGGCGTGCTGCTCATGGCTGCGGCGCGACATCCAGCGGCTGCGACTCGGCGATCTGCTGCCAGCGCTCGATCTGCTGCCAGTTCTGGCCCTGCTGCCAGGCCGGATCGGGAGCGACTAGGCTATAGCCAAAGCGTCCCGCGATACGCAGCGATGGCGTAGCTGTCGGCAAGGCCAGCGGATACTTCATCCTGTGTTCAAGGCTGTCGTGCGAACCAATTGTGACGATGCTAAATTCCGGTGGCGCGTTCGTGCTGAGCGGTACCAGTGGCTCGTGCGCTGAGTGATCCAGCACCAGCGGCTCGGTGATCGGCGTGACGAGCGGCTGAGCCAGCAGCAGGTAGAGCGGCTGATCGGCGAGATTGTCGAAGTGCCAGCGGATACTGAGCTGCCAGCGATCGAGCGGCTGCACCACGGCGCGATAGTCGGCGATCGTGATCTGTAAAACAGGTTGCGCAGGTGTTGACACAGCCGCTCCTTACGACGCCGGGATCAGCAGCCGCTGACCTGGCCGGATCTTGTTGGGATCGGTGATCGCGGGATTGGCCCGCTGTAGCGATGCCAGCGGAATGCTCCACATCGTCGCGATGCCCGTCATGGTCTCGCCGCTGATGACCTCGTGCCAGAAGATTCCATCGATCAGCAGCCGCTCGTTGACCGCCAGTGTGCCCTCCGTCGCGGCGGTGATCGCGCCGCCATTGCCTCGGAAGATGCGCGTAAGCCGATCTGCTTGTGGAATGCCCACCCGCCGCGCGATGCCTGAAAGTGTCTCGCCCGAGCTCACGCGATACTCCGAGCCGGCATGGTTGGTGCCGGTGGCGTCTCGGAAATTACCGCGCCGAATGCCGAAGTTATCGGCCAGCGTGGAGTGCTCGCGCCGCACGCGATTCTCGATATCCACGGCACTGCGATTCCCCTCCGGGCTGGCGGCGTGCTCGGTCACGGTTGGCGTTGTTTGCAGGCTGGCATGGCCACAAACCTCATGGGCGAAAATGATCCACGGTGGATCGCGCAGGGTCTGGGTCGGATTCGTGCCCGCCAGCGGCGCAGTATCGCCCGCGCCACGAATACCCTGATGCTCGATACCGCTCACGCCGACGTTGTGCTCGGCATGGCCGCCGTGTGGATAGACAGTGATGCCCTCACCGGCGGCGTTGACATCGAAAACGTTGGCTCCAACCGAGAACGCGTCGGCGACATGGAAGTTGATGTCGCGCGATCCGGCAGCTGTTAGATCGCACAGGCAGCGGCAGGAAGTTGGCGTGGCCTGGCTGAAGTGTGCCTGACCTTTGGCCGGTCGCGCAGCGCAAAACGTCGCGCGATCGGGCGAGTCGACCACGCCGGTAGCCGCGTCGACGGTCCAGCCGCCGGTCGGACACAGCGTATTGATCCAGCCCTGCACGGTTTGCGCGTTGGTAGCGGTGCCGCCCGCTGGCTGATTGACGGCCACCGCGCCGGGATTCTGGATCGTGATCGCCCGCTGGATCGTGCCGCTGACGCCGCGCTGCTGCTGTACGACATGCGTCAGCTCGTGAGCCAGCAATCGCTGTCCGCGCGAGGTGCTCGGCGCATACTGGCCCGCGCCAAAGACAATATGCCGCCCGTAGGTGAAGGCGTCGGCGTTGAGCGAGCGAGCAGCAGACGCCGCACGATCGCCGGTATGCACGCGCACCGCGCCGAAGTCGTAGCGCGCGCCATCGGCTGGCGACGATCCGGGCTGCGTGACCTGCTCGGCCACCTGCTGCGCCTGCTGCTCATGCGGTGTGTGCGCCCCACCGACCGTCAAGCTGGTTTGAATCTGATCGCTGGCCGCGTGGACGCCAATAGAGCCGAAGCTATGGCCGAACTTAGGCTCGACCGCCGCGCGCGTCTGCGGATCGAGCGGCTGCCCAGGCGAGCGCAGCACGTCTTGCACGATCGGCGGTGGGCCGGCTGGCGTTTGCCGGCTGCGCTGCTTTTGCTCCGCCGCCAAGCGTTTGGCGCGGCAGGCAGCGCACTCGCCGTCAGGCCCGACAATCCCACCACAGGCACAGCGACGCTGCGGCAGTCCGGTACGTGCCGGAGTGAAGCTCGGCTGAGCCGGGCGCTGCTGTAGCTGTGCTCGTGTCGTCATCGCTTAAATCCCTGGTAGACGGCCTGGGCGATCTGGAGGCCGAGCGTGTCGGGCGATGAGCCGGGCGCGACCTCGAAGCTGCCGCCGCTCAGCCGAGCCACGATTCCGGCCTGATCGAGTCCTGGTGGTATGCCGTGCTCAGCCAGCAGCCGCGCCAGCTCGCGCTCCACCGCCGCGCCGAGATCGTAACGCGCGCCGCTCGATCGAACCTGATCCAGGCCATGCAGCACCAGCTCACCGATTTGGATCTGCACAGCGGACGCGGTCGGCGTAGATACTCCGCGCTCGTTCGGGCTCTGGGAATCGCTCATAGCCAGCCTCCGACCTCAGCCTCGGTCAGCGTTTTTTCGAGCTTAAGATATTCCGTGCGCGCGGCCCGCAGCAGATGCTGCATACGCACCAGCTGCCCGGCGTCGGCGGCGAGAAACGCGGCGTTGAGCGCGATGTTGCGAATATTGCCGCCGGTGATGTTGAGCCGCGCCAGCTTGGCAATGTCCAGTTGCTCGGTGGGCGTGGCCGGCGGAAAGATCCGCCGCCAGATCTCGGCGCGCTGGCTGACATCCGGGAACGGAAACTGCACGATAAAGCGGATACGCCGCAGAAACGCGGTATCGATCGCGCTCTTGAGATTGGTCGTCAGGATCGCCAGGCCGCGATACGCCTCCATGCGCTGCAGCAGATAGCTAACCTCGATGTTGGCGTAGCGATCGTGGCTGTCTTTGACCTCGGAGCGCTTGCCGAAAAGCGCGTCGGCCTCGTCGAAGAGCAGGATCGCGCCGCCCTCCTCGGCGGCATCGAAGACCCGGCGCAGGTTTTTTTCGGTCTCGCCGATGTATT
>JAFAYS010001063.1 GCA_019240175.1 Chloroflexota bacterium
CGCACCGACATGATCATATCGACGGCGCTGATGCTGCGAAAGCGGTTGATCAGCAGCACCGGCGCGCTCAGCAGATCGCTGACCTGATCGGCGCTCAGATCCAGCAGCGCGCCCTCGGCCCAGGTGTTCGCGCCCTCAAGCACGACAACATCTTTGCCGTTGGCAACTGCACTGTATGCGGTTTGCAGCTGAGATCGAAAATCTGGCTTGTCGCCCTGCAGCACGCCCTCGATCACACGAGTGGTAGCCAGCACCGGCGCGATATGCTCGGGAGATTCTTGGAGGTCAAACAGCTCACGCATGAGCCGCGCATCTTGATCCACCGCGCCGCTCTCGGTCTGAGCAACGGCGACGCTGACCGGCTTCATATAGCCGACCGAGCGTCCTTGAGCGCGGAACTGCGTCAGCAGCGCGGCGCAGATGGCGCTCTTGCCGACGAAGGTTTCGGTTGATGCGATATAGAGGGTTGCCATGAGAGGCCCCTTTCACAAAAGTATAAATGCAACTATTCGGCGTTTATCACACGATCGGCAATTATTCATCCTGGAGAATAATCCGCGCGTCCAGCACGATTGCGCCCTGGCCCTGGTCATAGACCATCAGCGGATTAATGTCCATCTCCACGATCTCAGGAAAATCGCTTACCAGCTGCGACGTGCGCAGCAGCGTATCCAGAATGCTCGCCAGATCTGCGGGCGCTTCGCCGCGCACACCGCGTAGGATCGGAAACGAGCGGATCGCCTCGATCTGCTCCTGGGCTTCCTGCTTCGACAGCGGCGCGAGGCGGAAGACCACGTCTTTGAGCACCTCGACATAGATGCCGCCCATGCCAAAGCCGATCAGCGGCCCCAGCTGCGGGTCGCGCGACACACCGACCAGACACTCGCGGCCTTTGGGTGCTTGCTGCTGCACCAGCACGCCGCGAATATCGGCGTTGGGCTGGTAGCGTCGCGCCCGATACTCGATCAACTCATAGGCGTCGCGCACCTCGCCGGCACTTTGCAGCCCCACGCGTACGCCGCCGATATCGGACTTGTGCAGAATATCCGGCGACGAGATCTTGAGCACGATCGGATAGCCGAGCCGGTTAGCGATCTCGACCGCCGCCTCGGGCGACTGCGCCAGCTCTGAGGGCGGCAGGCGCATACCATAGGCCGCCATCACCTCGCGTGCCTCGATCTCGCCCAGCTCCAAGCGTCCCTGGCTGCGCACCTCGGCAAAAGTTCGCCGTACGCGCTCTTGATCGACCTCGAACGAGGCATACTCGCCCGCCGGCTGCTCGCGCCAGCGCCGGTAGCGATCCATCGCGCGTAGCGCCGAGACCGCACGCTCAGGGAAGGGATAGTTGGGAATGCGGCGATCGTTCAAGATCTTGAGCGCCGGACGGAGACTGTGCTCGCCCATAAACGACGCGATCACAGGTTTGCGCGGCTCGCTCTGCGCCTCCGACAGGTCGGCGATCAGCTGCGCGGTCTCCGCCACTTCGCTGCCGGCCTGCGGCGTGAAGAGCACCAGCACCGCGTCGACGTTGGGATCGGCCAGCGCCGCTTTGAGGCCGATGTGGTAGCGATCCGACTTGGCATCGCCGATGATATCGATCGGGTTATACACGTTGGCGGTCGGCGGCAGCTGCGCCTGCAACGACTGGATCGTGCTTGGCTCGAAGCGTGCCAGCTCCAGGCCTGCGTTCTCGATCGCATCGGTAGCCAGGATGCCGGGACCGCCTGCGTTGGTGACGATTGCCACGCGATTACCGCCAACCAGCGGCTGGTAGGCGAAGATCAGCGCCTGGTCGAAAACATCCTGCATGGTTGTGGCGCGCAGAATGCCGCTCTGACGAAAGACAGCCTCGTAGGCGCTCTCGGAGCCAGCCAGCGAGCCGGTGTGCGACGAGATCGCGCGTGAGCCAGCGGCAGTTGTGCCGGATTTGATCGCGATCACCGGCGTTTGTTTGGTGACCTGCCGCGCAACCTCGATAAACTCCGGGCCGTGCTCAATGCCTTCCAGGTAGGCCAGAATCACCCGTGAGTGCGGATCGTTGTTCCAGGCTTTGAGTAGCGTTACCTCGTCCACGTCGGCCTTGTTGCCCAGCGAGACGAAGCGCGAAAAGCCGATACCTTGCTCGATCGACCAGTCTAGAATCGCCGTGCAGATCGCGCCCGACTGCGACATAAACGCGATGTTGCCGGCCAGCGGCATGAGCGCAGCAAACGAGGCGTTCATGTGCGCCACGTTGTCGATCACGCCCAGGCAGTTTGGCCCAACCATACGCATGTTATAGCGCTGCACAATCGCCAGCAGCTCGTCTTCACGCTGCCGCCCCTCGGAGCCGACCTCGCGGAAACCGGCGGTGATCACGATCAGCCCTTTGACGCCCTTCTGACCACATTCTTCGGCGATACTCAGCACAGCTTGCGGCGGCACAACCAGAACCGCCAGATCGGGAGGCTCCGGGATTGCCGTGATCGAGGAATACACCTGATAGCCCAGCACCGTGTCGGCGGTGGGATGGATCGGGTAAAGCGCACCAGGAAAGTTGTTCTGGACGATGTTTCTGAGCACCGTATGGCCCAGCTTGCGCTCATCCGGCGACGCACCGACCACGGCGATCGAGCGCGGCGCGAAGATCGCTTCCAGCATGCGTACAGGCCCTCCGAACAGACTAAGACAGTTGTCTTAGTTCTCCGCAAGCCATGTGCCTTGAGTAGTCAAACGGTATCCCTAAATATTGCCAGAATTCGGTAGCTTAAATATTGCAAAAATCTGGCAACTTTTGACATTCGGCGCGCTTCTCATTAGACTTGAGCGTCTCAGCAAGCCTGTGGGGTCGCTTCCCGGCAATCGGCGCAGCTGACCATACATTCGTGAGTGGCGATTGTGAAGATTTGTATCATTGGCCCGACCTATCCATACCGTGGCGGGATCTCGCACTACACCACGCTGCTGTTCAAGCATCTTGAGGCGGCGGGACATCAGGTGAAGCTGTACTCGTACACGCGGCAGTATCCTAAGTTTTTGTTTCCCGGCAAGACCGATAAAGATCCCAGCGCGACGACGCTGCGGGTGCCCTGCGAATATATCGTCGATCCGATTCAGCCGTTCAGTTGGTGGCGTGTGTACCGACGGATTCGCCGCGACGCGCCGGATCTACTGATTTTGCAATGGTGGGTGCCCTACTGGACGCCGAGCCTGGCCGCGATCTCGTGGCTGATCAAGCGCCGCACGAAGATCAAGCTGGTCTACATCTGCCATAATGTCACGCCCCATGAGGAAAGCGGCACGCTGGATCACCGGCTGGCCTGGGTCGTGCTCCGGCGCGGCGATGGCTTCATCGTTCACTCAGAGCAGGATCGGCGGAAGCTGCTGGCGCTGCTGCCTAAGCCGCGCGTGTGGCGCACCAACCTACCGACCTACGAGGCGCTACAGCAGCTCACCACCACTGGCGAGTCGCCCTCGTCGGTGCGGAGCACGCTCAACCTCGAGGGCAAGCAGGTACTGCTTTTCTTTGGCTTTGTGCGGCCTTACAAAGGGCTGGAATATTTGATCCAGGCGCTGCCGCTCGTGCGCGAAAAACTGCCGAATGCGCATCTGCTGGTAGTGGGGGAGTTCTGGACCGGTAAGCAGGCCTATCTGGCGTATGCCGAGCAGGCTGGTGTTGTCGAGCACATGACGATCGTTGATCAGTACGTGCCCAACGAAGATCTGCCCAACTACTTCGCCGCCGCCGATGTGGTGGTGCTACCCTACGTCTCGGCGACGCAGAGCGCGGTTGTGCAGCTCGCCTTCGGCTTTGGCAAGCCCGTGATCACAACGCGAGTTGGCGGTCTGCACGAGGTAGTTCAGGATGGCTACAACGGCCTGGTTGTGCCGCCGCAGAATGAGGAGGCGCTGGCCCAGGCGATCGTGCGCTACTTCAACGAGTCGCTAGCTGAGCCGATGCATGAGCATGTCGCCCGCGAGCGCGAAACTGGACGTTTCTCATGGCAGGAAGTTGTGACCGCGCTGGAAGAGATCGAGCGCGAAACGGCTGATCGATAATCCCACACGCGCGACGGCAATGATCAGGCTGTCGCCCAGATCTCAAGCTGAGGATACAGATCGGGATTGAGCCGTGACAGCGCCGCCAACCGTGAGATACCATGCGCCAGCCGCTGAGCGATCAGCCCACGCCGAAACTGGAAGGGCAGCGGATATAGCCAGGACTGGAAGTACTTGTCGGCAAGTGGCGGCGTGGTCACTTTGCCGACCGTGACATTCCCAAAGCCGCAGTCATGCAGTAGGACACGTAGATCCGCTGGGTCGAGCCATTGTAAATGCTGCAAGAAATTGGTTGGCCGGCCCAGCAGCTCAAGGTAGCGCCGTGTCCACGATTTCCCTAACCCCAGCGGCACAGCCACGCCGTAATGCGCCTCATACAGCGACGTGTAGTTAGGAGCCTGCGCAAAAAAGACGCCGCCGGGCGCAAGCACACGCCGAATCTCGCGCAGTGTTTGCGGCAGATCAGTCACATGTTCGATCGTCTGGAACGAGGCGATTACATCGATACTTGCATCCGGTAGCGGCAGCGACTCCGATGGAGCTTGAATCAGCTTCAGCGGCAAATCATTGTCAGCGAAGAGATTCCGCGCCGTCCACAACGAGGCCTCGTAGCGATCGCTCGACGACTCAAGCCCGATCACATCCAGGCCAAGCGCGCAGCCTGTCAAGGTGAACAAGCCCATCCCACTACCAATCTCCAAAAAGCGTGACCGGCGCGCACGCTCCAACCCTAGCTGTCCGATGAGCTGCTGCCACTGGCGCAGACGGCTTTCCAGCAGCCAGTACGCGGCAACACTTGAGGCGGCATCCTCTGTTCCTAGCTCAGCGGCAAGCTGGTGTGCGTGCTGGGTGGATGTGGCAAGCGTGGTCGGTGAAATCCG
>JAFAYS010001010.1 GCA_019240175.1 Chloroflexota bacterium
TCAAAGGCGTGCGGCGCAACCTCCAAAGCGAGCCGGACCTGACCTTCTGCCTGCAACCGGACTTTCTTGCGGGCGTGCGCATGCTGCCGCAGTTCGGGCTGTCATTCGATCTGTGTATTGTCCATCAGCAGCTACCGGCGATCATTCGACTGGTCGAGGCGTGTCCCAAAACCAGCTTTGTGCTTGACCATATCGCTAAGCCGGCGATCACCACGGGCGCGCTGGACCCATGGCGCGAGCACATTCGGCAGCTCGCCATGCTGCCCAACATCGTCTGCAAAATCAGCGGCCTGGTGACCGAGGCCGACCACCAGCGCTGGACCAGCGACAACCTGAGACCCTACGTCGCGCACATTCTCGATCAGTTTGGCGAAGATCGCGTGCTCTTCGGCAGCGACTGGCCGGTGGCGCTGCTGGCCGCCAGCTACACACGTTGGGTCGAGACACTCGACGCGCTCACGCAGCACCTGACGCCGGCAGCCCGCCGCAAGCTCTGGGCCGAAAACGCGCGCCGGATCTATCGCCTGCATGACCTGGATCAGCAGAGCAATCAAACGGTTCAAGCTTGATCGCCTGGACCGCACACAGGCAGGAGGCAGCCGCATGCCGATCACAATTACGCAGCTTACGGCGCACGACATTCGCTTTCCGACCTCGCGCACGCTCGACGGCTCCGACGCCATGAATCCCGACCCGGACTACTCCGCCGCCTATGTGGTGCTCCATACCGACAGCGCAGCCGGCCTGCAAGGACATGGTCTGACCTTTACGATCGGGCGCGGCAACGAGCTTTGCGTCGCGGCGATCCATGCGCTGGCACCGCTGGTCGTGGGCCGCATGCTTGAGTCGTTCACCGCCGACATGGCCGGCTTCTGGCGTCACATTACCGGCGACAGTCAGCTGCGCTGGGTCGGTCCTGAAAAAGGCGTGATCCACCTGGCGACCGCCGCGCTGGTTAACGCGGTGTGGGATCTGTGGGCCAAGGCCGAAAACAAGCCGGTCTGGCGGCTGCTGGCAGATATGACGCCCGAGCAGGTGGTTGGCTGCATCGACTTTCGCTACATCACCGACGCGCTGACGCCGGATGAGGCGCTGGCGATCCTGCGCCGCAACACCGCCGGCAAGGCGGAGCGCATCACGCAGCTGGAGCGTGAGGGCTATCCGGCGTACATCACCTCGGCGGGGTGGCTCGGCTACGACGACGCCAGGATGCGCCGACTCTGCCAGGAGGGCATCGACGCGGGCTGGAAACACTTCAAGCTGAAAGTCGGCGCGGACATCGACGAGGACGTGCGCCGAGCCGCGGTCATGCGCGATGCGATCGGGCCGGAGCTGACGCTGATGCTGGATGCCAACCAGCGCTGGGATGTCGGCGAAGCGATCACCAATATGCAGCGTCTGGCCGAGTTCAAACCGCTGTGGATCGAAGAGCCGACCAGCCCCGACGATGTGCTGGGCCACGCGGCGATTGCACGGGCGATCGCGCCGATCGGCGTGGCAACCGGCGAGCACTGCCAGAATCGAGTGATCTTCAAGCAACTCTTACAGGCCAATGCGATCGCGTTCTGCCAGATCGATAGCTGTCGGCTGGGCGGCGTCAACGAGGTGCTGGCGGTGCTGCTGATGGCGGCCAAGTTTGGCGTGCCAGTCTGTCCACACTCCGGCGGCGTCGGCCTGTGCGAGTATGTCCAGCACCTGGCAATGTTCGACTACATCTGCGTCAGCGCCTCGCTCGAAGATCGCGTCCTGGAATACGTCGATCATTTGCACGAGCATTTTGTCGATCCGGTGCAGATCAAGCATGGGCGCTACATGCCGCCGACCCAGCCAGGCTACAGCATTACCATGCACCCGGCGAGCATCCAAACGTACACATTTCCGAGTGGCGCGGCCTGGCAGGATGTGAGCAACTGATCATCTTACGTCAAATTATAATGAACGAAAGGCATAAACCATGGCACATGAACGATTTCTCGTAACGGGCGCGCTCGGCTGCATTGGTGCCTGGGTCGTCCGCAACCTCGTCCGCGAAGGCGTGCCGACCGCGATCTTCGACCTGGGCAGCGATCCGCGCCGCCTGCGGCTGATCATGGCAGAGGAAGAGCTG
>JAFAYS010001020.1 GCA_019240175.1 Chloroflexota bacterium
CAGCTCGGCGACGGTCGGCGCTTCAAAAACCGTGCTCAGTGGCAGCTCGATCTGGAAGATCCGGCGGATCTGCGAGATCACTTGGGTGGCCAGCAGCGAGTGGCCGCCCAGCTCGAAGAAGTTCGCGTGCAGGCTCACCTGCTCAACGCCCAGCACATTGGCCCAGATATTCGCCACCAGATCTTCGGCTGGCGTGCGCGGCGTGTCCGGCGTTTCGTCGGGATCGGCATGGCTCAGCTCGGGCTGTGGCAGCGCGCGACGATCGAGCTTGCCGTTGGAAGTCAGCGGCAGCGCATCAAGCACCACAAACGCACTCGGGATCATGTAGGTGGGCAGGCGATCTTTGAGGAAAGCGCGGAGGATGGAAGCAAGGCCCTCATCCCCCCGCCCCCCTTTCCCCAAACCTCGGTCGGCTTCGACCTCGGTTGTGATAGGAGAAGGGGGAGTCGTCGTCTCCGCGTCTTTGTTCCTTTGTTCCTTTGTTCCTTTGTTCTCTACGACGTACGCTACCAGCCGGGGATCGCCCATGTCCTCGCGCACGATCACCACCGCTTCGCGCACATCTGGATGCGAAGCCGGCGCCGCCTCGATCTCGCCCAGCTCAATGCGGAAGCCGCGTAGCTTCACCTGGTGATCGATCCGGCCCCCAAACTCGATCGAGCCGTCGGGCAGCCAGCGCGCCAGGTCGCCCGTGCGGTAGAGCCGCGTGCCGGCGGTTTGCTTGGTGGCAAAGGGATGGGGAATAAAGCGCTCGGCGGTCAGCGCCGGCTGGTGAACGTAGCCGCGCGCCACGCCCACGCCACCCACGTACAGCTCGCCGACCACACCAATCGGCACCGGATTCAGCTGCGCATCCAGGAGATAGGCCTGCGTGTTGGCAATCGGTCGTCCGATCGGCGGGAGCTTGCCCGCGCTGTCGAGCTCGACGCGCTGCCAGCTTGCCACCACGGTGGTTTCCGTGGGTCCGTAATGGTTGTAGACCGGGAACGGCAGATCGTCGGCGATCGGGTGGAGCTGATCGCCGCCGACCAGCAGCGCGCGTAAAGCCGTAACCGCCGGCCATGGCTGGGCCATCACCGCCTCGGCCAGCGCTGTCGGTAAGAAGCTGATCGTAATCGCCTGCCTACACAGCCAGGCGGCTAGCGCGGCCGGATCGCTGCGAGTTGCCTCGTCGGGGATGACGATGCGTGCGCCACTGACGAGATACGGCCAGATCTCCCACACCGAGGCGTCGAACGCCGGCGAGGCAATCAGCGTCGCGCGATCAGTGGCGCTCAGGCTATAGGCCCGCTGATGCCAGCTCGCCAGATTGACCAGGCCCGCATGCGGCACCGCAACACCTTTGGGCCGTCCGGTTGAGCCCGAGGTGTAGATCACATAGGCCAGGTTGGCGGGCGTCACAACGCTGTCCAGCGGCTCCGTTGGCGCATCGTCGAGCAGCGCCGCATCACGATCCAGCCACAGCACCGCTACGTCATCGGGCGGCGCGATGCTCAGCGCGGACTCAGTGGTCAGCAGCAGCGCAACCTGAGCATCGTGCAGGATGTAGGCGGAGCGTTCGCTGGGCGCGGCGGGGTCGAGCGGCAGGAACGCGCCGCCGGCTTTGAGCACGGCCAATTGAGCAACTACCAGATCGAGCGAGCGAAGGAGGCAGAGGCCAACACAGACATCGGAACCCACGCCGCGCTGACGTAGGAGATGCGCCAGCTGGTTAGCTCGCCGATCGAGCACCTGGTAGGTAAGCTCTTGCTCGCCACAGACCAGCGCGATCGCTGCGGGCATTTGGGCTGCCCGTGCCGCGACCAACTCGTGGATACACTGATCCGCAGGATAATCGGCGTACGTGGCATTCCTATCGTGGACAAGCTGCTGGTACTCTGGCGCGGTCAGGAGCGGCAGCGTGAGGAGCGGCGCATCCGGCGCGGCCAGCACATGGTCCAACACCTGCACGACATGCCCTGCCAGCCGCGCGATCGTCGCGGGCGCGAACAGCTCGGTGCTGTATTCCAGCCCGCCTGCTAGGCCTGTTGAAGTCTCAGCCAGATTGAGCGTCAGGTCCAGCTTGGCCGTCGTGTGCGGAATCGACTCCCGCCGCACCGTCACGCCCGACAGTTCCAGCTCTGCTCCGGCCTGGCGCAGGGTACACGCCACCTGCACGAGCGGCGCGTGATGCAGGCTACGCTCAGGCGTGAGCGCCTCGACCAACAGCTCGAAGGGCAGGTCCTGCTGGGCGTAGGCTGCCAGCGCCGCCGTGCGCACCGCCGCCACCAGTTCGCCAAAGCTCCGTGCTTGCCCCACGCGCACCCGCAGCGGCAGCATGTTCACAAAAAACCCGATCAGCCCTGCCGTTTCCGGGCGCGTGCGTCCCGCTACCGGCACGCCGATCACGACCTCCGCCTGCCCGCTGTGCCGGGCCAGCACCACCGCAAAGGCCGCCAGCAGCGTCATAAACGTCGTCGCGTGCGCACCCTGGCTGTACTGCCGCAGCGCCGTGGTCAGCGCCGGCGATAGTGCCAAGGGCGCGACCGCACCGGCCAGACTCGGGCGTGACGGACGCGGATGATCGGTCGGCAGCGCCAGCACCGTCGGCGCGTCCGCCAGCTCACGCTGCCAGTACGCGAGCTGCTGCGCCACGATCGCGCCCTGAAGCCAATCGCGCTGCCAGACCGCGTAGTCGGCATATTGGATCGGCAGTGTGGGCAGCGCTGCGCTCGTGCCCGTCACCTGTGCGCGATAACCCTGCGCCAGCTCCCGCAGCAGCACGTCCATCGACCAGCCATCCGCGATACTGTGATGCAGCGTCACGAGCAGCAGCCACTCGTCCGTCGCCAGCCGCACCAGCTGCGCCCGAATCAGCGGGCCGCGCGCCAGCTCGAAGGGCCGCACAGCTTCGGCTGCCGCAAGCGCCTGCGCCGTCGCGTTCGGATCGTCCGTGGCTGCCCGCAGATCCTGTTCAACCAGGTCCAGCCCCAGCGTCGGCGCGATCACCTGCCAGGCCTGGCCGTCGCGCTCCTGAAAGGTGGTGCGCAGAGCA
>JAFAYS010001096.1 GCA_019240175.1 Chloroflexota bacterium
CCTGATCTTGATGCGCTATACCGAGCAGATCGAGAATGGCCAGACCGCTGCGGTGCGCGTGATCGACCGCAACGAGGTCACGCTCAAGAAGATCTACTTTGAGGGCGATAAAGTTCGACTACAGCCGGCAAATCCAACCATGGCGGCCTGGACTGAAGATGCCACCAATATTCAGGTTCAGGGTCGTGTGGTTGGGGTTGTGCGCTCAATGCTATAAGTGCGAGAAACAATGACGACGGGCGAGGTTTGCTAACCTCGCCCGTTGTTGTTTAACCGGCAGCTTTTGGCTCGGCTATGCGCTAGCGATTGGCATCACGCCTAAGCCGGGCGCATCGGGCAAGCTGATGTGCGCCCCGTCGAAGTGGAGGCCGGTGAACGGATCGTTGGCGATCAGCAGCGGCCCGTCGAGATCCAGCCAGTCGACCAGCCCGCCCAACTGCGCCGCCGCCGTCGCGCCCAGCGACGTTTCCACCATACAGCCCAGCATAATCTTGAGACCACAGCTGCGCGCCGTCTGGATCGCGGCCAGGGCTCCCTGAATCCCACCAGTCTTCATCAGCTTAATATTCACACCATCCACCGCGTCTGCCAGCCGCACCACATCGGCGGGCGTTTTCACGCTCTCGTCGGCGATGATCGGGATCGGCAGCCTGGCGCGCTTGAGCGCACGAAAGCCCTCGAAATCGTCCACGGACAGCGGCTGTTCGATCAGCTCAACGCCTAGCTCGGCAAGCTGGGGAATCAGCCGCAGCGCCTGCTCAACCGTCCAGCCGGCGTTGGCGTCGACGCGCAACGTGGTGTTGGGCGCGACGTCGCGGATCGTGCGCACAATCTCAAGGTCGCGATCGGTGCCCAGCTTGATCTTGAGAATAGGATAGGCTGCAGCTTCACGTACGCGAGCAGCTAGCTCGTCGGGCGCGGTGATCGCGATCGTGAAAGATGTCGGCGGCAGCGGAAGCTTGCTCAGGCCCAGCAGTTGATAGACCGGACAGCCGAGACGTTTGCCCAGCGCATCATGCAGCGCCAGATCCACGGCGGCACGAGTCGCGCGGCTGCCCTGGCAGCGCTCTAAGATCCAGCTAATAGCCGAAGGATCGTCCAGGTGAGCTAGCTCGGCCTGCCAGCCTGCCAATGTCTCAGTCACCGCCTCGGCGCTCTCGCCATGATACGCGACCGGCGCGGCCTCACCCAGACCATCGCCAATGCGCAGAATCACGTTGCGACGGGTATCGCTGGCACCGTGGGCGATGTGGAAGGTGTGGTGCAGGCGCAACTCAAGCGTCTGGTACTCGATCTGCATTACGGGCTCGGCTTCAGGTAGCGTCGCGCGCCCAGAAAGCGGCGATCGTAGGTGGGCAAGTGAAACGGCGAGTGCGGATCGAATGAGCCCCAGATCACGCCGCCGCCACGCCAGCTCGAATGAATAAAATCGGTGCGATTAATCGCCAGGCCGACATGGCTTGCTTGCGGCAGCGGTGGGCGCGTCATGATCTCGGCGGTGCGGGTTTTGGTATCGAAGAAGATCAGATCGCCAAACTCGATCTCATCGAACGCAACCAGCTTGCCCTCCTGAATCTGCTGGTCGGCGTCACGGCGCAGAGGCACGCCCAGCAGGCCAAAGATCGCCTGCATCAGCCCGGAGCAATCGTAGCCAAAGGGCGTTTTACCGCCCCACAGGTACGGCGTGCCGACTAACGCGTGCAGCCAGGGCTCGACCTGTCTGAGCGCTGCAATGGTGCCGTGAGCAACCTCGCGCAGCGAGATCAGGTCGGCGGTAGCCACCCAGCGAAGCTTGCCATCAGGGCAGCGAATGCGCAGCATCGGCCCGTCGTGCCCTTCGACCAGTAGACGTACGCCGAAGGGCAGCAGCGCAACCTGCTCATGGATCTCGGCGCTGGGATGCGCAAAGCACGGCACGAGCGGTCGTTTCACGGCATGCGTCGTATGCCTACGGTAGTCTTGCGCTGCCTCCAGCGTACACTTATACAGCGGCTCAACGTGCATCCAGCCAAGATAGCCGTCAACCAGCCGGACAAACGCCCAATCGCCCTGATAGCGCAAAATCTCGATCGGCTCGCCATACAGCGTCTGAGAAACTCGCTCGGAGAAATTATCCGGCTCGCGGCGCAGATCGGCGACGGCGCGCTGGTTGAGCGCCCAGCCGTAATCGGGGCCAGTCACCAGCGTGGTCAGCTCGTCGCGCCAGTTGACGCCGGGAGCGTGGATGCGCAGCGCGTGCATAAAACCATCGGCGGCCTGGCGATCCAGCACCGCGCCATGCACGCGAATCGTATCCTGCTGCTGATCCACGCGAATATCTGCGAGCGTTAGTCGCGAGTCACTAAACAGTTGATGACGCGTATGCTCAACGATCTCTTGGGGCGTTTGGGGCATCAATTCCTCCAGAAGCAGCTATGGTCGCAAGGGGCAGGAGCGTGTTGTCGGCGACGAGCTGGCCGTGCTTCCATACGTAGCGCACAGGATTCGGGCCGAAGCGATAGGCTAGCTCGCGCTCATCGGCGAGATCCAGTAGGATCAGATCGGCCTGCTTGCCGGGCTCCAGTGAGCCGACATGATCGCCGAGTCCCAGCGCGTGCGCGGCGTTGATCGTGGTAGCGTTGATCGCCTCGTGGGGCTGCAAGCGCAGGAAGCGACAGCCGAGCGCCAGCAGCAGCGGCAGCGACTCGCAGACGCTGGTGCCGGGATTGCAATCGCTGGCCAGCGCGAGCGCGCCGCCGTTGTCGATCACGACGCGCGCGGGCATCTGCTGGCTTTTGCCCAGGCCCAGCGGCGTGCCAGGCAGCGCCACGGCCACCACCGAAGAGCTGGCCAGCGTTTCGGCCTCGGTCTGGCTGGTCGCCACCAGATGATCGACCGAGGTCGCCCCAAGCTCGACCGCTAGCGTGGTGCCGCCCAGCGCCTCGAACTCGTCGGCGTGCAGCTTGAGCGCAAAGCCCAGATCTTTGGCCCGCTCAAGGATGCGCCGCGTCTGCGCCAGATCGAACGCGCCCGGCTCACAGAACACATCGCAGAAGAGCGCCGGTGAGGCAAATCCGCCACGCCGCAGCCGATCGCCGCTCTGCCAGGTTGCGGCAACCGTCGGCAGCATTTCGTTGATCACCAGATCGACATACGCGTCGGGGTTGCGCGTGTGCTCGGCCGGGATCGCGTGAGCACCGAGAAACGTCGGCACGATCGTGCAGGGATGGGCCGCGCTCAGGTCAGCGATCGCGTCGAGCATGCGCAGCTCAGCGCCGGTATCCAGGCCATAGCCGGTTTTGATCTCGATGGTGGTAGTGCCGTGACGCAGCATGCGATCGAGGCGCGTGTGAGTCTGATCGATTAGGGCAGCCTGCTCGGCGGCGCGCGTGTGGCGCACGGTCTGCATAATGCCGCCGCCCGCCGCCATCAGCTCCTGGTAGGTCGCGCCCGCGATGCGGCGTTGAAAATCCTCGATGCGGTTGCCGGCGTAGCACACATGGGTGTGCGGATCGACAAAGCCCGGCATCAGCACGCGGTCGTCGCCGTCGAAGCGGCTGCGGGCGGTGTAGCGCGCTTCGATCTCGGCGCGTGGTCCGACCGCCACGATCCGACCCTGATCGATCGCGACCGCACCCTCCTCGATCACGCCCGCATCGGTGAGCGCTGTGCCACGTTTGGGACCGCCGGGCGAGGCACAGGTCACGACGCGTTTGGCCGTGAGCAGCAGGTCAATCGTTGTTGTTGTTGCTTCCACGATCTTTATCCAGCTACTCAGACGAGGCCGCTAATCTGCGCAAACGAGTAGATCGCCGCGAGACCGCTGGCGACTCCCACGAGCAGATATATGGCTGAGGCGGCCATCTGGAGGCTTGACACAGATCGGATGCGGGTGCGGGTAGGAACTTTAGTCTCGATGCGCTGGCCACGCCAGTAGGTGACTTTGGTGTTGCCCAGGACGCTTGTGCGCCCGGCGCGCCAGGGCTCAAGCCCGGCCTGGATCATCCAGGCGGCTCCGATCAGGCCAAGCACGATCCGTGTTTCGCGGCTCGGGAAGAGCACAAAAAGTACAATCAGAATGACGCCAATCCAGCGCCAGTCGAAATTTGTCGTGTTCACAGTCGATCCTTTGTCTGCGGATAGGATACCATATATACAAAGTCGGAGAAAGAACAGCTAGAGAACAAAGAACAGGGCATGCGCACTATTGATCGCTATTCATA